>NZ_JACGMO010000121.1:0-23793 GCF_015354745.1 Micromonospora sp. S-DT3-3-22 | reverse complement strand
TCGAGGACGGTCCGCTGCCATGCTGTGACGGGCGTGCCGGTGGGGTCGTCGTCGCGCCAGGGCGGGTCGTCGCGTCGTAGCAGCGCAGGGGAGTCGACCAGGGTCACCGCGGCCAGCCGGTCCAGCGGCGGGTCGGCCGTCCGGTCGTCGGCCGGGCACACCAGCAGCAGCACCACCGGCAGGTCCTGCCGGAACGCGGCCACCACCAGCGACGCCGCCGCCTCGCAGGCCGCCTCGAACGACGCGGCCACCCCGCCGGAGCGCTCCGGGTGGGCGGCGGCCCGGTTGTCCACCAGCACCACCAGCCGGGGCAGGCTGGTGTCCACGTTCTCCCGCACCATCAGCTCACCCACCCGGGCGCTGGTCCGCCAGTGCACCCGACGCAGCTCGTCACCGACCACGTACTCCCGCAACGAGTCGAAGGTGATCGACCCGTGCGGCACCCCGTCGGTCCGCCCGTCGAGGCTGCGCCCCGCCCCGGTCGGCACCGCCGTCAACGGGTACACCCGGGGATGCACCCGGATCACCGCCGTCGGCCCGTACGCGCGGGTCGCGGCGTACAGGCCCAGCGGGTCGCGGCGGGTCACCCGCAGCGGCCCCACCGGCAGCACCCCACGCCGACGGGTCGGCACGTCGTACCCGACGCCGGTGTCCCGGCCGGGACGCAGCCGCAGCACCGGCACCGGCACCGGCCGGCCCGCGCAGTGGTCCTCGGCCAGCAGGCTGCCCACCCGCAGCCGCCCGGCGTTGCGGACGGTCAGCGCCATCCGGGCCGGCTCACCCACCGCCACCCGGTCCGGGTCGGCGGTGCGGGACACCACCAGCCGGGGGGTACGGGCCGCCACCAGCACCGCCTGCCCGACCGCCACCGCGCCCGCCGCCCCCAGCACGGCCAGCTCCGGGTACGCGAACCGCAACCCCGCGCCGAGCAACGCGGTCGCGGCGACGAGCAGCCCGGTGCCCCGGGCGGTGAGCCCCACGCCGGCCCGCTCAGCCGTGCGTCGGGGTCGACTGGCCCGACGGCAGCGGCACCGGCACCGACGCCACCGCCTGACGCAGCACGTCGGCGGCGGTCACCCCGCGCACCTGCGCGTCGGCGGTGAGCAGCAGCCGGTGGGCGAAGACCGGTTCGACGAGCGCCTTCAGGTCCTCCGGCATGATCCAGCCCCGGCCGTCGATCAGCGCGTACGCGCACGCCGCCCGGGTCAACGCGATCACCCCACGGGGGCTGACCCCCACCCGGACCTGCGGATGCTGCCGGGTGGCCGTGGCCAGCCGCACGGCGTACCCGTAGAGGGGTTCGGCGATGTGCACCCGGCGGGCCATCCGGACCATCTCCCCGACGGTGGCCGTGTCGGTGACCGGTTGCAGCGAGTCGGGGGAGCGGACCGTCGCCCCGCGCAGCACCTCCACCTCGACCGCCTCGTCCGGGTAACCCACCGACAGCTTCACCAGGAAGCGGTCCAGCTGCGCCTCGGGCAGCCGGTACGTGCCGTCCATCTCCACCGGGTTCTGCGTGGCGACCACCAGGAACGGCTGCGGCACCGGATGCCGGACCCCGTCCACCGTGACCGTCCGCTCCTCCATCACCTCCAGCAGCGCCGACTGGGTCTTCGGCGAGGCCCGGTTGATCTCGTCGGCGATGACGATGTTGGCGAACACCGGCCCCGGGTGGAACTCGAACCCCCGGCTGGCCTGGTTGAAGATCGTCACCCCGGAGACGTCGGAGGGGAGCAGGTCCGGGGTGAACTGGATGCGCCGCCACTGGCCCTGCACGGTCGCCGCCACCGCCCGCGCCAGGGTGGTCTTGCCCACCCCCGGCACGTCCTCCAGCAGCACGTGCCCCTGGGCGAACAGGGCGGTCAACGCCAACCGCACCACCTCCGGCTTGCCCAGCACGACCGCGTTGACGTTCTCGGCCAGCCGGGCGGCCAGCGCGGCGAAACCCTGGACCTCCGGCTGGCCCAGCGGTGCGGGGGTGTCGTTCACGACGGCGGGATGCTCCTCGGCTACGGCGGCGCTGGTCAGCAGGTGGGCAGCACGGCGATGTCGTCACCGCCGGCCAGGTTGAGCCAGGCCCAGGGGATGTAGTTGCGCCCCTTGTAGTCGACCCGGACCCACCAGGTGGACTGCTTCTGGCCGTTGTAGATCCAGGAGTCGACGTTGTCGCCCTGCCGCCGACAGTACGCCCGCAGCCGGGTGCCCGGCTTCGCCCAACCGACCTGTTTGTCGTTGTCCTGCCGGGGCACCGAGAAGACCTCGTTGCCGTTGCGACCGTCCACATCGGCGTCACAGTAGGTGCGCTGGTCGCCGTCCGGGCCGTTGACGCAGGTCGCCACCCCGTACAGCGGGTCGGTGACCTGCGCCCGGGTGGCGGTGCCCCGACCGGCGGCGTTGGCGGCCGTCACCGTCACCGTGTAGGCGGTGCCCGGGGTCAGGCCGGTCACCCGCAGGCTGGCGCAGCTGCCCGTGGCGCTCTTCCCGCCGGTGGCGGCGGTGCAGGTCGACTCCCCGCCCCCGGCGTCCACGGTGAACGTCACCGTCACCGACGTCGCGTCCGCCGACGACCCGGTCACCGTCACCCGGGGCGCCGCCACCGTCCGGGCGGTGACGCTGGCCTCCGGCCCCGACCCGGCCTCGTTGACCGCCCGCACCCGCACCAGCACGTTCTGCCCGTCGCCCAGCCCGGTGACGGTCGTGTCGGTCCCGGTCACCTCGCTGGTCCGCCCGCCCACGTCCACCTGGTAGCGGGTCACCGGGCGGCCGTTCGCCGCCGCCGCCGACCACTGCACCGCGACCGTGCCCGCCCGGTCGGCCACCGTCGCCGCCCGCAGGCCCGCCGGCTGCCCGGGGGCGGTGAACGGCACCACCGGCTCACTCAACGGGGAGGCCACCGAGGCGGCACCCCGGTCGCTGACCGCGATCACCGTGAACGCGTACTGGGTGCCGTAGGTCAGCTCACCGGCCGGCACCACCAGTTCGGTGCGGCGCGACTCGCCGACCGGGGCGTTCGCGCCGGCCGACGTCGCGGTCACCGCGTACCGGGCGATCCGGTTGCCCTGGCCGTCGGCGGCCGGCCACCGCACCAGCACGGTGCCGTCGGGGCGGGCCTGCGCGCTGACCCCGGCCGGTGGGGCCGGCACCGCCGAGGTCGGGGTCACCGGGTTGCTGCGCCGGGCCGGGCCGTCGCCCCTGCCGTTCACCGCGTACACCGTGAACGTGTACGTCGACCCGTTGGTCAGCCCGGTGACCTCCAGCGACCGCTGGTTCGCCCCCACCTCGTGCCGACGCCCGGCAGCCTGCACCACGTACCGCAGCACAGCCGAGCCGTTCGCGGCGGCCGGCCGCCAGGCGATCCGGGCCCGCGCGTCCCCGGCGGTGGCGGTGACCTGACCCGGCGCGCCGGGCTTGCCCACCCGGGGCTTCGGCGGCGGGGGCGGCGGGGGCGGGTCCGGCGGCGGGTCCCCGCCCAGCACGTCGTTGGCGTACTTGTCGACGGTGCGCACCCGGTGCGCGTCGTCGACCACCCGGGCGGTGGCCGAACCCGGGGCGTTGATGAACAGGTGGTTCTCCCGCACCTCCAGCTCCAGCGGGCCTCTCGTGCGGCCCGGCCGGATCGTCTCCACCAGCTGCCCGGCCCCGTCGAACGCGTAGACCGCGCCGGTGACCCCGTCGGCGCAGTAGAACCGGCCGGCCCAGGCCACGGCCGGCCCCACCCGGTCGCCGCTGCCCGGCACGACGAACCGGGTGACCACCCGGCCGTCACCGACGGCGAGCACCCGCCGTTCCCCGCCGATCGTCACCGGCACCACCGGGCCGCTGGTCCGCGCCGGCACCGCGCCACCCGCGGCGGCCTCCAGCACCGTACGCCGGGTCTGTCCGTCCCAGACCGTCACCAGCGTGCCCGTGGTGCGGTCCAGCACCGCCACCCCGTCGTCCAGGGTGGACAACGTCAACTCGTGACTCGGCTCGGCCACCGGATGCGTCTGCACCCGCCGGGGCCCCCGGGTGCCGGCCGGCCCCGACGCCGGCCCGGACGGCAGCGCGGCGGCGGTGACCGCCGCGACGGTGCCCTCCGACGGCACCGCGATCCACAACCGGCCCCGACCGTCGAACGCGCCGGCCGTGATGCCCGGCGGAAACAACACCGGGTCACCCACCGGCACCAGCGAACGGGGATCGAGCTGACGCACCACGCCGCGCACCGCGTCCACCACGAAGGCGGCATCCTCGTGCAGCACCACGTTGACCCCGAGACCGGGCGTGGTGGGGGTGGTCGCGGTGATCTGGAGGGTGGCCAGGTCCAGCGCGCTCACCTGGCCGGTCTCCAGATCGCGCAGGACGAGCAGCCGGTCGGTCTGGGTGACCTGCACCGGATGCTGCCGGGCCCCGGGAACCTCCTTGCGGGTGTCCACCTTGGCGGTGATCCCGTTGACCCGGGCCAACTCGCCCCGCGTGCTGCTCCACAGCCAACTGCTGGCGTCGAAGCTGGCCAACGCCTCCTCGGCGGCACCCCGACCCAGCAGGGTGAGGCCCATCGCCGCCACCAGCGCGGTCACCGTGCCGACCGTGACCAGCCCACCCCGCCACCGGGACCGTCGGCGGGACGCGCCACCCCCGGCGCTCGCGGCATCGTCGATGCTGGCCACAGCGGGTCGCCCTCCGTCCGGTGGCCTCAGGCGGCGTGCCGGGTGCCGGCCGCCCTCGCCTGAACCGTGGCACATCATAGGGGTCGATCCGGGACGAGGAAACCCGGACCGTTCCGCTTCGGACACCCAGCGTGCCGGGTCAGCGGGGCGTCCGGCCGTCGCGGTGCAGGCCGGAGCCGTCGGCCAGCCGTCCCGTTCGGCCGCTGTGACCAGCCGTCGCGCTCAGCTGCTCGGCGACGGCCGGACCCGGTCGGTGCAGACCTGGCCGGAGGTGGCGAACGAGTCCGTCGAGTAGACCGCCAACACGGTGAAGCAGTAGTCCACCTCGGCGTTCAGCCCGTTGACCGTGAAACTCGTCTGTCCCGGGTCGACGGTCGCCATCACCCCGAGCGCCCGACCCGTGCGTCCACCCGCGACCATGAACGGCACCGAGCCGCCGCTCGGGTCGGACCAGGTGACCGTGATCGTGGCCTCGTCGTCCCGCAACTTCAGGTCGGCCGGGGGTGGACCGGCCGTCTGCCGGGGAGCGGTGCCGGTCGACCGCTGCGGCCCGTCCCCGTCCCGGCCCAGAGTCAGCGCGCCGACCGTGCCCCCGGCGACCAGCACCAGGATCACCCCCGCCACCACGGCCACCGTCCGGCCCCGGCGGCGCGCCCGCCCGTCCTGCACCGGGTACGACGGCGCAAGCTCCGGATATCCCGTTCCCTCCACCGCCGGCGGTACGCCCCGGTCGGTGCCATGCTCCCCGCCTCCTGGGCCGGCTGCCCCGGTGACCGGTCCGGGCTCCACCGCTGCCGGTGGCGCGGACTCCGTGGTCGCCCACGGCGCGGGCTCGTGGGTGGCGGTGGGTGCCCTGAACTCGTGCGTACTGTCCGGTGCCGGTGCCGGTGCCGGTGATCCGAAGTCCGTTCCCGGTGCCGGCGGGTGCCCCGTATCCGGTGGCGACCCGGGGGCCTGCCCCGAATCCGACGGCCATCCCGGGGTCTGTCCCGTGGTCGGTGGCCACCCGGAGGACTGCGCCACCACCGGCGGTGACCCGGCGGTCCATCCCGGGTACGGCGGCGGACCGGTGGTCTGTTCGGTAACTGCCGGCGACTCGGTCATCGGTACCAGCGGCATGATGATCGACCGACCCGATGCGACGTCGCTCCACGTCGGGTCGTCGGCGGAAGCCTCGTCGTCCCCGCCCGCGTCGCCGACCGTCCCGGTGGGGCCCGCGGTCCATGCCGGCACGGGCGTGCCCCCGGCGTCCCCGCCAGGCGGGGCGTCGAGCGGTGCAGCGGTCAGCCCGGTCCGCAGGTCGACATCTCTGCCGGCTGCGGGCACCGGTGGTGGGACGGCTGCCTGCCCTGCCGCCGCTGCCGCCGGGATCGTCGTAGCCACCGGCGGCGCGGCTGCCGACGGGACGTTCGGAGGCAGCGGTGGCGGGACGGCGGACGACGGGGGCACCGCTGGTGCCGGTGCCGCCTGCGGTGGTGCCGGTGGTGCGGGGTGCGCCTGCGACGCTGCGGAGGCCGTCGGGAGATCGTCGGGTGCGGCCAGGACAGACGGCGGAGCGGATTCGACGGCGGACGCGGGACCGGCGGTGTCCCCGGACGCTGTGGCGGGAACCGGGCCGGCCGTACCGCCAGGTGCTGCGGTGGGTGCCGGGTCGGTGGCGGGATCGCCGGACGTCGCCCCGGGTACCGCGTCGGCCGGGTCGGCGGATGACGCTGCGGGTGCCGTGCCGCCGGATGCGGTCGCCGCCGGGGTTCGGGCGGGGTCGAGGTGCTGGTCCTCCAACAGGGGGCCGATCTGCTGGACCTGTACCGTCGGCCGGTCCCAGCCCGGCGCGGGTGGGGTCGCAACCGGGCCCGGTACGGGCGGGACGGCGGGAATCACCGCCGAACCGGGCGCGGCCGGTGGTGCGGGAGTCGGCGCGTCGACGGGTTCAGTACCCGGTGTGGCCCGGTCGGCGGGCGGTGCGGCGGTGGGCAGGGGGTGGACCGGACCGGGCTCACCCGGCGCGGACGGAAGGGCGGTCGGCTGCCCGTGCCGGATGGGTGCGCCGTCCGCTGGCCCGCTCGGCTGGCCGGGGCCGGCGGTGGGCACGGTGGGGATCGGGACCGGACGCCCGTGCTGGGCCGGTGGACCGGACGGCCCCCCGGCCGGCGGTCCGGGGTGCGGTGCGGCCGGGGGAGCAGCCGACCGGTCGGGTGCTCCCGGCGGGACGGCATCGCCCGTCGGGACCTGCAGGTGCGGCGGTGCCCAGGGCGAGGCGGGTGGTGCGCCACCGGAGACCGGATCGGGTGACGCCGGGTACCCCTGCGCCGGGGCTGCCTCCGGGGCGGCATCCGGTGCCGGTGCAGCGGCGGGGGGTGGGCCCGGCGGTGACGCCGGCGGCCCGGACCGTGGTGCGCTGGAAGCCGGATGGGGCCGGGGTACGCCGGGCCGGTGGGTGGGCTGGACGCCGTACATCTGCCGGGGCAGTGGCACCCGGGGTTCGGCGTCCGGAGCCGGGCCGGCCGGAGCCGGGCCGGCCGGTGCGGGGCCCGGCCGAGGTGCCGGCGGGCGTACCGGCTGGATCGACGCAGGCGCGTGGCCTGCCGGGGTCGGTGGGCCCGGTGCGGCCGGGGTAGGGGGTGCGGAGACCGGGTGGGGCGTCGGCGGTGCCGACCCGGGTCGGGGCGTCGGGAGGGGCCGGTATCCCTGGTGTGGGGCCGGCGGGGTGTGGCCGGGAGGTGCCGACGGGGGAGTCGGCGGCGGGGGCGCAGGCGCGGCACCGGGGGCCGGGGAGGGTGGCTGGCCGTCGGGGATTCCGAGGTACTGACGGGCGGCGCGTACGGCGGGATGCTGCTCGCCGAGCGCGGCGGGCCCGGCAGTGGCCACCCGGGTGTAGTTGCGGCGGGCCTCGTGCCGGTTGCCCAGTTCCTCGGCGACCCCGGCCAGGTCGAAGGCCAGGGCCAGCATCAGCGGGTCGGCCGGGTTCCACCGCCGCTCGCCGGCCGCGTACGCCTCCTCCAGCACCCGCCGGGCGGCGGCCGGATCGTCGGCCTCCCGGTGCAGCCTCGCGAGCAGGTGCGCGGTGCCCATGATCTCCGGGTGGTCCTCACCGTACGCGGGACGGGCCGAGGCGATCGTGTCGGTGAGCAGCCGGCGGGCCGCCGACAGGTCACCGGCGGAACGCAGGGCGAGGGCCCGGTGCTGGACTGCGGCGAGGGGTGAGGGTACGGACACGCAAGCAATGCTGCCGTCTGAGCGGGTCCGGACGCTACCCGCCGGCTCCAGCCGCGTCCTGACCTGCGAGGATCCGGCTCCCGCCGGTGGGTCGGGCGGCGATGTGCATGATCCATACGGGCCGTGTACAGTAATGCCCCGTGCGGCCCACCAGGGCGGCTGACCGGGGTGAGAGCCACCGGAGCCGACACGGTAGGCTGGACGGGCAAGTCCGGGTGGCGGAATGGCAGACGCGCTAGCTTGAGGTGCTAGTGCCCGTATAGGGCGTGGGGGTTCAAGTCCCCCCTCGGACACACTTTTGCAGCATCCCTGCTGTCTTCGACGTACTGGTGGTCAAGCACGCTTGACCACACTAATCTGATCTCCTTGTCGATGTCGGCTGGTCCCGTTTCGGCGGGGGTGGTCGGCGTGGCTGACGTTGTGGTCTCTCCCGTCGTCCCGCCGGTCGTGCTGGCGGGTCGGGGTAAGCCGGGTGGTCGGTCTGGCGGGGTTCTTCGTCGTCGGCCGTTGCCGCTTGCGGATCTTCCTCCCCCTCGTGTCGGCACCATGGTCTATGGGGTGGCGGCGCTGGATGCCAGTGGTCGGATCGCCGACAGTGGGGTCGTTCGGGCGCTGGATTGGGTGCCCGGCACCCGGCTGCACATCCATGAGGGTGCCGGTCTGGCGGTGCTCCGCGCGGATCGGCAGGGCGTGTTCACGGTGACCGGTCAGGGTCATCTGCGGCAGCACACCACGGGTGTCGGAAACCTTCGACGCCGCCCGCCGCCGGCGGATCTGCTCGATCTGCTCGGCGGGCGGCAGCCGCACCCGGGAGTGTGGTTTCTTCGCCCCATCCTGATCGAGGGTGACCGGCTGCTGGCGCAGCCTGCGGGCGTGCGCGTTCGCGGGCTTGCCGTCCGGGCCAGGCAGCAGGTGTCGTCCCAGGACTCCGGCACGAACAGCCGCCAGTTCAGCACCGCCGACGCGGGGTCGGTCGCGGCGTGAACCGTGACGGCGATCTGGCAGTTGGCGACCTTGCCGAGGGTTCCGGAGTACTGCCGGGCCACACACGCAGGAGCCTTGCCGTCCTTGGGAAAACCCGGTGTCATCGACCACCCACACCTGAGGTGCCACCACGTCGACCGCGGCCGTCGCCAGCCGCCGCCGCACACCAGCGACGTCCCAGGTGGATGAGGTCAGGAACTGCTGCAACTGCTGGTGATCGACCCCGAGCCGTTTCGCCATCGGCTGCATCGACTTCCGCCGACCGTCCAGCATCAGCCCCCGCAGATACCGCAGACCGGTCGCACGCTGATCCGAACGCCGCAACCCCGCGAAGATCCCGGCCGCGAAGTCCTCCAACCGCGCCCGCACCCGAACCAGTTCCCGCTCATGCACGCACCGCAGCCAAACACCGCCACGATCCCCGTACAAGCGACACGCCGCAACGACCTAACAAAGCACTTAGCGGAGCTGCGACTGCGAAACGCAGTTGAGGCGGCAGTACGGCAACCGACCAGCACGCTGATCATCGGGGCCTACTGCCGTACGCAGCCACCGTTCTCGTCAGTACTCGAGCCGGTAGAGCGAGTAGTAGCCGCCGCCGGCCGCGATGCAGCGGTATTCGGTCCAGCCACCGTCGTTAATTCCGACGTAGCCTGCAGCGTCGCAGTCATACAAGGAGGAGTATTCGCCCATGTACGTGTACTTGCCGGTAGTGGCTTGAGCTGGCGCGCCGCCTCCAGCCCAAATCGCCACAACCAGTGTGGCGACGAGCGCGACCCGAGCGATCATTATTGCCCTCCAGGCAACGACTGGGGCGAGGGTCACAAGCTATCACACAGATCGACCGCTGTGAATTTTAATCCACGGCGGGCGGCATCGGCTGCATCGGTGATCAACCTGGGGCTACGGTCACTTGGTCGAGCAGGTCCTTGCCGATGGTGTTGTCGCTGACGCTTGCGGCGGTGACGATGACGGCGAGGAGTGGGCCGAGGGTGTCGGTGATGATGCCGCGTTTGCGGCCGACGATCTTCTTGCCGGCGTCCGTGCCCGGCGCCCGGGCTGACGACCGAGCGGCCGCCGCGAGTCCGGTTCGGCGAGCATCTGGGCGCGGCCTACGATTCGGCGGTGGGTTCCTCGCTGACTGTTCGCTTGGCCCGGGTCGAGGACGTCGCCCAGATGGCGTGTGTGCATGTTCGGTGCTGGCAGGAGACGTATCGCGGGCTCATGTCGGATGCGGTGCTGGATGATCCGAGTTTCCCGGCCGCTCGGGAGCGGTTCTGGACTGCCGCCTTGACCGACGAGCGCTATCGCGAGAACCGGGCGGCTGTGGCCGAGCGGGAGGGCGAGTTGATCGGGATCGCGATGTCGGGTCCGCCGCTGGACGCTGCGGCGGTGTGGGCAAGGCAGCTGTATGTCCTCTATGTGTACACGGCCGACCACGGCACGGGTGCTGGGCGAGCGATGTTGCAGGCTGTCATCGACCCTGCGGAGTCGGCGGCGCTGTGGGTCGCCGATCCCAACCCTCGCGCGCAGGCGTTCTACCGCAAGCACGGCTTCGTTGCCGACGGGACGACCCAGGTCGAGGACGGCGTGCGGGAGATTCGCATGGTTCGCGACGTGCAGGCGCCGTCGCCAGTGCCGTGAACAAGAACGTTTGAGGCGTTGGGTCGGGCCGCCCGAGTGGAGGGTTCGGTGGATTCCTCCAGGTCTTGGTCCGCTGAAAGGTGATGCCATGCCGGTGCAAGATCTGCCGCAGCCGTTCCCGCCCGATCTCGATCGGACGGGCGGGCTGCGCGGTGAGGTAGCCGGCGAGCTTGCGGATGCTCCGACGGGTGAATGGCCGCCCCAGCGCTTTAGCCCATGCTCTTGGCGCCGTCCAGGGACTCGCGGATGATGTCGGCGTGGCCGGCGTGCTGGGCGGTCTCGGTGATGATGTGCATCAGCACCCGGCGGGCCGACCACCGGTCCTCGGGCTGGAACCACGGGGCCTTCGGCAGCTCCTGGGTGGCGTCCAGGTCGGGCAGGGTGGCGACCACTTCGTCGGTGCGGCGGGCCACGTCGGCGTAGTCGGTCAGCACACCGGCCAACGTCTCGTCGGGCAGCATCCGGAACTCGTCGGCCCGTCGGGCCCAGTCGGCCTCGGTCATATCGGTGAAGTCACCCCCCATCGCCGACTTGCCGTCCAGGATGAAGCCCACCCAGTTCCGTTCGGCCGAGGTGACGTGCTTGATCAGGCCGCCGAGGCACAGCTCGCTGGTGGTGGTCCGGCGCCCGGCCTGCTCGTCGCTGAGGTCGCGGGTGGTGAAGCGCAGGAAGTGCCGGTGCTTGGCCAGCATCGCCAGCAGGTCGGCGCGCTCGCCGGTGACGGCGGGCGCGGGGGACAGGTCGCGGGTGGTCGCTTCGTCGACGGTCATGGTCTCTTGCCTTTCCTGATGGTTCGGTCAAGGACACGCTAGGGACCATAGCGGTCACTTTCTGGCCTGAATTGCGGAAGAATCGAGATCATGGCGAACACCAGCACCCGGACACTGCGGCTGCTGTCCTTGCTCCAGACCCACCGCTACTGGCTGGGCACCGAACTGGCCGAGCGGCTGGGCGTCTCCGTCCGCACCCTGCGCCGCGACATCGACCGGCTGCGCGAGCTGGGCTACCCGGTCGAGGCGCAGCGCGGCGTCGACGGCGGCTACCAGCTCACCGCGGGCGCGTCACTACCGCCGCTAGTGGTCGACGACGAGGAGGCAGTCGCCCTAGCCGTGGGGCTGCAGGCCGCCGCGCACAGCTCGGTGGAGGGCCTCGCCGAGTCCTCCGTGCGGATGCTGGCCAAGGTGGTGCAGGTGATGCCGACCCGGCTACGGCGCCAAGTCGAGGCGCTGCGCGCGATGACCCTGCCCGCCGGCTGGGACAGCCCGACCCGGCCAGGCGTCGACCCGGGCGTGCTCACCGCGGTCGCGCTGGCCTGCCGGGACAGTGAACACCTCCGCTTCTCCTACACCGCCGCCGACGGTCAGCACACCGAGCGGCACGTCGAGCCGCATCGGCTGGTCTCCCTCGGCCGCCGCTGGTACCTGGTCGCCTACGACCTCACCCGGCACCACTGGCGCAGCTTCCGAATCGACCGCCTCACCGCGCCACACGGCACCGGCTCCCCGTTCCGGCCCCGCGACCTGCCCGCCGCGGACGCGGCCGAGTTCCTCCGCACCAGCCTGGGCAACCTGCCCCGCCCGTACCGGGTGGAGGCCTTGGTCGACGCCCCGGCCGCAGCCGTGCGCGAGCGGATCGGTCGGTGGGGCACAGTCGAGGAGCTCGACGCCAAGCACTGCCGAGTGCGGATGACCGCCGACTCCCTGGACTGGCCGACCATGGCACTGGGCGCGCTCGGCGCCGACTTCCGTGTCCTCGACCCGCCCGAACTGCTCGAGCAGATCCACAACTGGGGCGCCCGATTCAACCGGGCCAGGGCGTGATCCCTCCACGGTCGACGCGCTCGCGGCATGGCAGCCCCATCCGCATCGGCAGCTGCGCATGCTGGGCCCAGCGAGAGCACTGGTGCGTGACGGCACGCCGCACCCACGATCAGCAGTGAGCGTGCCTCCACGCTACGAGGGGCAGTGCACTTTCCGGCGTCGGTGCGCTGTGTGGACAGTGGGACGTTGGTGAAGTTCTGACGCTTCGGCTGTCCATGATGGATGCGGTGGGTGTGGTGGTGCGGCCGTGGTGGTCACGGACGAGGCCGGTGAGTTGGTAGTTGAGTGCGGTGAGGATGCCTTCTTTGCTCCAGGCGGCGAAGTAGCCGTAGACCGTCGGGTGGGGTGGGAAGTCGTGGGGTAGGTGGCGCCAGGCGATGCCGGTGCGGTTGACGTAGAGGATGGCGTTGAAGATCTCGCGGAGGTCGTGGGTGGGGGTGCGGCCGCTGCCAACCGGACTCAACGCATAGATCAGATCAAGCTACTGCGGGCTGACCTCTCACGTTCATGCAGAACGGTCCTCACGTCCGTCCAGTCACGCCCAACCTCATTCAGTTAGGAACAGTTAGTCATGCCGACGCACCCCGGTAGCTGGCCCACGAGCGGGCAGCAACCGCGAGCGGTCCGCGATGCGGGGCCGGGCTCTCCTGCCGCCGCTGCTCCCACAGGTCAGCGAGCGCTGCGGCGAAGGCGTCGACTGCGTCGGGTGCGGCCTGCTTCCACGCTGGGATCTGGTCGGCCCACTCTTCAGAGTCCGCCGGGCTGTGTCCGGCGCGGACGAGTCGGACGATCATCAGGGCGGTGTCGATCCACGCCGCGCCCCGGCACGGCATGGACCAGTCGACGACGTGCACCCGGGTGTCGACCAGGAAGTTGAACGGCGTGACGTCGGTATGCAGGAGGGTTTCCCCGTCGACCAACTCAGGGGCGATGAGGCCCTCCCAGCGCTTGGTCGCCGCCTGAACTCGGACCGGCGGGCACGGGGTCAGCCCTTGTGTGAGCGCGGTCAGGGTGTCGGCGATGACGGGCAGGTCGGTAGACCCGGGGGTCAGGTCAGCGTGCCGGCCGGGCACGTGATCGAAGCCGAGAGCCAGCCAGTCGCTCTCCTCGATTTTCCACCGCAGCCTGGGTGCGATGTCGGGTAGCCAAGGATTGACTCGGGCCTCGGCGTGGTGCATCCGGGCCAAGGGGTTGCTCGTCTGGATGGCCTTGCAGAAGATGCGCCCGCCGTCGGTGTCCAGGGTCGCGGCGAGGCTTGACACGGAACCGGTGGACGCCGACCGGGCTGCCCGGACCGGGCCGATGTGGGACTCGATGGCAAGCCGAACCGTAGCTGGCAGGTCCTCCCAGTGGCGGTCGGGCATCCCACTCCCTCGCTGACTGCGGCGACCGTAGACGCATGCAGCCTACGGTCGCCGCAGCGGCGGGGTGCGGTTCAGCTCAGCGTGTCGGGCTGTCGGTGCACCCGGCGTGGCACTGCGTGCAGTCCGCCTTGCCACGCCACAGCGGCCGGTCGATTTGATAGCCGACGGCGGCGATGGCGTCGACGGCCCGGGCCAGTGGCACGGCCCCACGGGCGGGGACGGTCGGCCACTCGCTGCCGTCCTCCGGCTCGTGGTGGATAAACCGGCCGGCGATCCGGTCGCAGAACTCGCTGTAGTCGCGGCTGTAGAGGAGGAAGGTGTGCCAGCCGATGTCGACCATGTCGGAGGGGCCGATCGGCGTGGTCGTGACGGCGGCAGCGGCGAGGAACGCCAACGCCTGGTCGAGGATGCGCGCCGGCATGCCGTCGGGCAGCTCCGGGTGGTCCTTGGCGATGCGGTCGGTGAGCCGCGCGAACAGTTCGGGGGACACCAGCGAAGACCCTCGCCTCAGGGCGGTCGTCGGTTTGAGCGCGGTCGCGGTCATGTCTGCTCCTCTGTGTCTGCCTTGGCTCTCTGCCAGGTCTTCACCCAGCGTGGTCGTTAGGGGACCCCTTGTGAATGGGGCGGGTGTTGCGGCAACATCGGCCAGGATGGATGGGAATACGCTTCCTGACCCGGCCAATGTGCCGGCCGTGCAAACCGTGTTCGGCCTTGCCTTGCGGCAGCTCCGCACCGAGGCCGGGCTGTCGCTGCGGGCCCTCGGCAAAGCCACCCACTACGACTTCAGCCGCCTGTCCCGCGCCGAACGTGGCGAACACCTCGTCGACCCTACGGTGGTCAAGGCCCTTGACGAGGCGCTGCACACCGGCGGGCTGCTGGCCCGGCTCCGCGCCCTGGCCCCGCCTGACCCCGCCCACAAGCAGCGGAATCGGGCAACGCGAGGGGCCGGCATTGCCGCCGGCTCCGGCGATACGGTGAGGCTGGAGCTACGGACGGCGGACGGAAGGAGCGTGCAGGTGGCCCTGACGCGACGCGAGTTCTCTCACCTGCTGGCCACCGGCGCGCTGCGGGCCGTGCTGCCGGCCGGCGTGACCGACCTCGACCAGGCCGACCGGGTACGACGGATGCTCGACGGCCCACGCCGACCCGACCCGCAGGTTCTCGACTACTTCCGCCGGCTGCTCGCTGAGCACTACACCGCCGACAAGATGCTCGGCCCCCGGCAACTCCTCGGGCCGGTGATGGCGCAACTCGACGTCCTCGACAGCCTGCGCCGGCACATCGCGCCGGGCGCCGACCGGCCGGTGCTGCGGCTGCTGACCCAGTACGCCGAGTTCGCCGGCTGGCTGCACCAGGACGCCGGGGAACTGCCCGCCGCCTGGCACTGGTCCGACCGGGCCTCACAGTGGGCACAGGCCGCCGGCGATGACGAGATGGTGGCGTACATGCTCGTGCGAAAGAGCAACATCGCCACCCTTGACACTGACCCGGCAGCCGTCGTCGGTTTAGCCGCCGCCGCCCAGCGCGTACGGGGCGACGTGAGCCCGAAGTTGATCGCGCTGGCCAGCCAGCAGGAAGCCCGAGGCTGGGCCCAACTCGGTGACGTCGGCCGCTTCCGTGGGTGCCTCGACACCGCGGCGGCCCTGCTGCGGGAGCATCCCGACGACGTGCGCCCGACAGCGCCGGTCTACTTGCACGGATACGACCTGGCCACTCTGGAAGAGCAGAGCGCCAGCGCGTACCGCAGCGCGGGCGACCCGACAACGGCGACGGCGATCCTGGAGCGCAAGATCCAGGAGACGCCGGCTCACCTGGCCCGCGACCTAGCGCATCTGCGGGCGAAACTCGCCAACGTCGTCGTTGCCGGTGCCGATCCTGATCCGGTGCGGGCTGCCGAATTGGGTCTTGTCTGCGTCGAGGTGTGCCGGCAGTCGGGGTCGGGACGGATCGCCGGAGAGTTGCGGGCGCTGGACAGGACGTTGGCACGGCGGTGGCCCGAGCTGCCGGCCGCCCGATCACTCCGTGAAGCGTTGGCGGCTTGACCCGACGAGCTAGTCCGCAAGACGGACCAGCCGGGGCGGGTCACGGAGACGCGGCCCGCCCCTTCGCGTCGCAGTCGCCGCCACCGGCGGGTCCGCCAGCACGTCCGGGCAGCGGCGGCACCGCAGCACCAGGTGGCCGCCGCAGCGGCACGGCCACCAGTCTCGGACCGGCCGTGTGGCCGACCCTCCGGCGTAGGCGTGCCCGGTGCGGCAGTGCGTCGGCTCGTCGCCGACCAACTCGCGGACGCGGCGATAGGGGAAGGCAACCGCGTGCAGGTCGGCGGGGGCTCGCGCGGCCAGGTGGCGTAGCTGGGCCGGGTGTCGACCGTGCGCTCGACGACCGTCGTCCCGGCCGGCGAGTTACCGGCGGAGTCCCAGCGGATGATGATGCGCCACTCCACGGTCAGCACTGTAATCGCACATATGTTCGATCGGTTGCGGTCGTGGTCGAGCTGCTCGACATCGGTGCCGACGAGCTCCCCCACGCGCAGCCCGGTGTACAGCAGCAGGGCAACAATCGCCGCAGTACGGGCGGCCTGGGAGCCGGTGTCGGCGGCGGCGAGCAGCGCCTCGGCCTGCGCACACGACAGGCCGGCGGTGCTCGCCGGGTCGGATCGGTCTTCGGCTTCTGCTTGGGTAAGGCCACCTTGCTCGACCGCTCACGACTGCTTCGACCAACCGTCGGGCAAGACGAACCGCGCGACTCTGGGCTGGTTTGGCTGCAGGTCAGCTACATCAGCGTAGATGATCCGCCGGCCGGGCGGTGTTGGTCAGGTGGCCGGGGCGAGGGTGAGCAGGCCGCATCCGTACGCCTTGGCGTGCCCGATTCCGCTGGTCATGGCGCGGCGGATGGCGTCGGCGTCGGTGACCTGGAGGATGCCGTCGTACGTCACCGTGGTGAGCGTGACCGTTCCCATGCCCCGTTTGAAGGTCTGGGCCTGGCGGCGGTGCAGCCGTAGGTTGGGCAGGCCGTCGTGTTGCGGTGCGATGGCGAAGCCGTGGCGGTCGGCGCGGCTGGTCAGCCACCCGATCTGCTCCTCTTCCCGCAGGTAGCCGAAGCGTTGGGTCTCCTTCGCGTCGGCGGTCTTCCGGCCGCTGTGCGTCGGGTTGGCGGTGAGTCGGAAGGCCCACTGCTGGCCGGGGCGGAGGGACTGGAGCAGTCCGTCATAGTCGCGGGTCACCCAGGCTTCCGTGGTGGGCCAGCCAGCCTGTTCCACGAGGTGGGTGAGGTCGGGTCGACCAGGGCTGACGATGTAGAGGTGCACGGTCGAGGTGGCCGGGGTGTCGAGTCGCCACAGGGTGCGGCTGCCGGCGTGCTCGTGGTCTTCGGGTGCGGCGAAGGCCGCGCGGACGGCGCCGTGCATGGCATGGGGTGAGGAGAGCAGCTTTCGCGCGCCCCGGCGGGCGACGTTGATTCGGAACCGGGTGAGGTACATGGTCAGCCTCCCAGCAGGCTCAACGGGTCGTGGTCGGTGACGTGGGCCCGTTCCGCGAGGTCGTTGGTGACGTCCACGTGTCGGCGTAGCACCGAACGCCAGGTGTGTTGCCGGTGGGCGGGGTCGAAGCTGACCGGTTCGTCGGGCACGGTTTCGGTGACCGGTTCGTCTGGCCGCGCATCCCGGATGATCTCCAACCGGATGGTGCTGGCCGCTTTGCGCCGGTACCAGTCCGCGGCGAGCCAGGGCCATGTCGTCAGTGCGCCGTCGAGGGTCAGGTCGTGGACGCCGAGGTTGATCGGGCCGGCGGGTGGGCAGGAGCGACGCCCGAGGTAGAGGGGGAACTGTGGGCGGCTCAGGGCGTCGGCCAGGCCGTGCAGTAGTTCCCGTTCGCCGCTGAGGACGGCGAGGAAGGCGGCGTCGGTCAGGTAGTAGCGGTAGGTGAGCGGTGCGCTGGTGCGTCCGTCGAGGGAGTGGGCGGTCTGGAAATCTCGCAGGAGCTGTCCGGGTTGGTCCAGGCGTACCCCGAACTCCAGGCCGAGTAGTTCGGTGAGTGGCTCGGTGCGGCGGATGCCTCTGGCGGCGGCGAGCAGGCCGATCACGCCACTCTTGGTGGGTGCTATCTCGGTGCCGCGGCGGGTGAAACGGCTGGAGGAGCCCCACGACTGCAGCGGGCCGGCGAGCCTGAGCACCAGCACGCTCATGCGGGCTGACCGAGGGCTAGGGCGACGTGTTCCCCCACGCCGTTGACCAGTTCGCCGAGGCTGACCGCCTTGCCGAGGTCGGCCAGCACGGCGGTCTTCTCGCCGACCTGGGTGACCCAGCTGGCGGTCGGTCGCTCGCCGAAGGCGTTCTCGACCGCGACGGTGTGCTTCGCCAGGGCGGCGGCGGCCAGTTCCACCCGGCCGGCGGTGTGGGTTTCCCGGATGGGCATCTCGAACGCGCCGACCAGGTTGATCGGCTGGGAGTCACGCATCCGCACCAGCACCGCGTCGGGCAGGGTGCGGTGGGCGAAAGTGTTCTGCTTGCCGGTGGGCATGCTGCGGACGAAAGCCGTGAGGAACGCCTCGACGGCGGCCCGGGTGGCATCTCCGTCGCCCAGGGTGCGGTGCAGGGCGTCCACGTCGAGGGTGGCGTAGCGGTACAGGGTGGACGAGTTGAACTCGACCGTGCCGATCATGCCCGCGCCGGTCTCGCTGGCGTCGGCCTTGCGGTCGTCGACGGCGGTGAAGTAGTCGAACTCGTTGTCGACGGCGTGCACGCTAAGGCCTCCCAAAAGGTTTACGTCGCGTACCTCGCCCAGTCGAGACTGCCGTACCCCGCCGCATCGCTGCGAAAGCCGACCACGGACACGATGACCAGACAGCGAGACCAACCCAAAGGCCAGGACCGCCCGTCCGACCGCAGCGACCGACCATCAATCGCACCAGCGGAGATCAGCCGGTACGCGGTGAGCGATGCGCTGGTGGCGAAGGGTGCGAAGGGGCGAAGGGTGCGAAGCGGGATTTCGCGGTGCGTCCGCCGTGCCTCGACGCCGGTTGGTGGGCAAGCCCCGTCGCGCGATTTCGACGGCGACCCGGAAGGCGTCAAGCAGCTCGGTTTGATTGGAGCCAACCGACACCTGGAGCCAGGGCGTGATCAATGATTGCGCTGCCGAGATGGCGTTCACCCCGGAAACCATGGACCATCGTGACAGCGTCATCGATGATCGTCGCGATCGGCTCCAGCGAGCACTTATTGCGGATTTATGCACCTCTGGGTTTTATGCCTGGAAGCATTTCGTTGCACCGTGCGGAGTTCATCAAAACCGCGCTCGACGCGTCGATGAGGTCGTCGACATCTATGGACAGGCTTCCGTAGTTCAGCCGCATGGTCGGACGGATTCAGGAGTTGCCGCCTGATCTCATCGAACGGCGACGCGACGATCGCTCGGTCCAACTTGGCTTCCTCCGGGCTGAAGTGGCTGGTGAAACTGGCCAGCAGGGGCATCTGTGAGGGGGTGAGGGCTTTGACGAGCATCCGTTGGCGCGCGTCTGACGGGTTTCCCTTGAGGCCGTTTCTCAAGATCCACAATTCTGCCGAATTGCCGTGCTGTCGAATCCGACCCAATGTGGCGAGAACCCTAGAAACCGATACACGCCCAGGTGCGTGAGTCAGGCGTTCTCGCGGCAACTCCAAGATCGCTGAAGGGCTGTGCCCGTCGCGCGTCGGCGTTCGATCCGGCCGACGCCGCCTCGGTCGAGGTTGGGCGACTATGTGGAGCCCTGGGCGTGACCACCGCCAGGTGATACCAACGGGGGTGTGTCGCCGACCCGCTTAACCTATTTATGATTAACGATATGAGCGATGCCTGGCCGCTGACTGGTCGCTCTGAAGAGTTGCGGGTCGTGGATGCGTCCATTCGAGGTACGCGAGGCGTGGTGCTCGCTGGCGTGGCTGGGGTCGGCAAGACCCGACTCGCCCGCGAGGTGCTTGCCATTGCGCAGCGCCGTGGCGTGGTCGGGCGGTGGGTGACCGGGTCGGCCTGTGCCCGCACCACACCGTTGGGGGCCTTCGCGTCCGTGCTGCCGTCGGTTGGATCCGATCCGCTGCAGATGCTTGGTCAAGCTGCGAAGGCGCTGCTCAGCGGTGCCGGGCGAGCTGGGACACTGGTGGTGGTTGACGACGGGCATCTGCTCGACGATGTCTCCGCGACACTGCTGCACCATCTGGTCACCGCGACCGCTGCGACGGTCGTGGTCACTGTCCGCTCCGACGTACCAGCACCAGATGCGGTCACGGCCACCTGGAAAGACGCCCACCTGGAGCGGTTCGAACTGGTGCCACTGCCTGAGGTCGAGACCGCTGCGCTGCTTGAGGCGGCACTCGGCGGGCCGCTTCAGCCGAAGGCTGCCGACCAGATGTGGCGGCTATCACAGGGCAATCCGCTGTACCTCCGCGAGTTGGTCACCGGTGGCCGTGCGTCCGGCTGGCTCGAGGAGCGCAGTGGAGTGTGGTGTTGTATGGGCACATTGGCCGTACCGTCCACCCTGGTGGAGCTGATCGAGTCGCGGATGGGCGGATTGACCGAACCAGTGCGCGACGTGGTCGACCTGCTCGCCTTTGCCGGTGTCATGGACGTCGAGGTTCTGAGTCAGCTGACAGGTGCGCCGGCCCTCGAGCAGGCCGAGGTATCAGGCTTGATCAGTGTTGTGAGTGATGGTCGTCGGTTGTCGACCAGCCTTGCCCACCCGCTGTACGGCGAGGTTCGCCAGGCCAGGGTCGGAATGCTCCGGGCGCGACGATTGCGCGGTCTGATCGTACGGGCCCTGACGGAGCACGGGCTACACAGTGTCGACGACGAGCTGCGCTGCGCGGCGCTGATGGTGGACTCCGATCTGCGCGCCGATCCGGCGCTGCTGACCCGGGCTGCGACGCGCTCCGCGCAGCTGCTCGACTTGCCGCTGGCGTTGCGGCTGGCGAGGTCTTCAGTCGCGGCGGGCGGCGGCTTCGAGGCGCGGGCGGTGCTCGCGCATGCGTTGAGTATGCATGGTCGGGGCACGGAGGCCGATGACGAACTGCTGGTGCTGGCCGAGTTGGCGGGCGATGACATCCAGCGGGCCTGGGTAGCTGCGGTCCGGGCTGCGAACCTGTTCTTCGATCTCAATCGTCCGACCGAAGCCGAGACCGTGCTGGGCAATGCGTTGGCCGACGTCGCCGACGCGACGGCCAACCAACTCCTCCTGTCGCTGCACGCCGTCTTCGAAGGCCTGCTCGCCCGCTCGGCCGTCGCGATCCAGGTGGGCCGTGCCGTGCTTGATGCGCCGGGCGTCGCACCCAACGCCGCCTTCCTGGCCGCCTGGGGCCTGACCAGCGCCTACGGGGTTGCCGGCCGCACCAGCGCGATGCGACCGGCGGCAGCCGCGGCACACCGGGCCGCAGTCTCCTTCGATACGGCCATTTTGCGGTTCAACGTGGCCGAGCTTGAACTCATGGCGCTCCGGCTGGCTGGACACATATCGGAGGCAGTAGACGTTGCAGCGCGCTGCCGGCGAGACGCGGCGTCCCTGCCGGGCGTGCCGCAGTTCTATGCCTCGGCATTGATCGGCCAAGCCGCGTTGGCGTGTGGACGGCTGGCCGAGACAATTCGCCGGATGCGCGAGGCCCTGGCCGGGTTCACCCTCGTTGACCCGGGCGGACGAGTGTTCGACTGCCTCTTGTGGTTGACCCACGCGATGGCGATGAGTGGCGATGCCCGCAACGCGGAGCGTGCCCTGAGTGAACTCGACGAACGAGTGCAGACCGGGTACGCCTACCGGCGACCGGATGTCGCGCTGGCCCGAGCATGGGTCGCCGCCGCCAACGGTGCGATCGTGCAGGCTGTCGGCCTCGCCCGGAAGGCGGCGGACGGTGCTGCGGCGGACGGGATGCCTGCGCACGAGGTGTGCGCCCTGGAGACGGCCGTCCGATTCGGTGACCGTCACGCCGCTGAGCGCCTGTCCGGACTCGAAGCGCAGGTCGACGGTCCACGGGTCGGAATCGCGGTGCGATACGCGAGCGCTCTCGCCGCCAATGACGGCTGGATGTTGCAAGCCGTCTCCACCGGGCTCGAGGAGATGGGTGATCTAGCGGCTGCGGCCGACGCCGCGGCGCAGGCCGTCGCCGCGCACACCAAGGCCAATAGGCTCGATGCGGCACAAGTCTGTGCGGTACGGGTTCACCTGCTGGCACAGCGATGCCAGGGCGCCCGCACTCCCGCGATCATCTCAGTGGTGAGGCCGCTGGCCATTACCGCCCGCGAGCGGGAAATCATCACGCTGGCCGCTCATGGCCTGTCCAATCGCGAGATCGCCTCTCGGCTCGGTGTCTCCGTTCGTACTGTGGAAGGCCACGTCTACCGCGCCGGTGCCAAGCTGGGCACCACCCGTCGCGCCGACTTCGCCCGCCTGCTCTGGGGGCATCCGTGATGTGCGAGGGCCGGCCGATCTTTGGCTGCTGCTGACACGATCCGTCGGTGCAGAGATCCGCTCTCGGTGCGGCTCTGCCCGACGGTCCTGTAGGCCGCTGCGGATTCTCTAGGCAGGCGCCCTCGCGCCGGCTTCGCCGCCTCGCCGCGAGCCTCGTGCCAGCGAGCGCGAGGCCTCGCCGGCCGAAAAGCGAGTAGTCGACTACTCGCAAGCCGATGACGTAGGTGTGCTTCGATGTCTGTGGGGTTGAAGGGGCTAACTGATTCTGGTTCCCGAGGCCAACAGATGGTTCGAGAGAGGAGCGCGTAGGAAATGTTCAGAGTGAGGAGTTCGGGGAGTGGGCACGGGCGACTCCTGCGCCGTGCGTTCGCGGCCATGGCGGCCGTGCTGCTGCTGGTGGTAACGGCACCTGCTGCTCCCGCTGCGGCGGAGTACCCGTGGTTCACCTTGCACAGCAAACTCAACGACAAGTGCCTCGAGACCAAGTTGCCGAGCTACAACGGCCAACGCGCCAACATGTGGTCCTGCTGGGGCGGGTGGAACCAGCAGTGGAAGTGGTCGGGCGACCAGCTCGTCAACCGCTCGACCGGAAAGTGCCTCGAGATTCTCGACGTGAATCCGAACAACGGCAGCTATGTCGGGGAATGGGACTGCTGGCCAGGCGTCAATCAGCGGTGGTATATGGGCGACTTCCTGCCCGTGCCGGTTGGGCAAGAAGTGCGCAACCGGCTGAACGCCAAGTGTCTGGAGATCCGCGACAGTTGGCCGGGGGACGGCGCCTACGTCGGGATGTGGGACTGCTGGCGCGGTGCTGCCACGGCATGGCAGATCGTCTACTGAGCATATTCAGCACCAGCTCAAGACACGTTGCCGGCGACGAGGTGACCGCCGCTCGCCCGTTCTGGCAGACCGTCCGCACGTCATGTTCTCCTCCATCAGTCATGGCGCGTCGTGTCATCGCTGTGCACAGCACGACACGACGTGTCATGACCAGTATTTGCTGCAATTGTCACTGGCGTCGGGATGCGAGAACAGAACGCCGCGCCGCATCACGGCGTGGGCCGAGTGCATACCCATGAGGTCCGGCCGTGATCCGGCCACCGCCGCCGACCTCAAGTCGGCCTACCAGCTCATCGCCACCACGACCGACCGCCTGGAGGCCCAACTCGCCGCCCGGATGCGCCGCGACCACCTTTCGGCGCTGCGATTCTCCCGCACCGTTGGTTGCCCGGCACGGGCAGCGGCTTGAGGCGGTGGAGCTTCTGGAGTGGGCCGGGGGCGACCTGGCGGACGGTGCCGTGGCGTCGGGCCTGCGATTTGCAAGCGGCCGGCTGACGATCTACAACGCGATGGACGAGAACGGGATCGAGGAGGGCGGTCCCTGCCTGCGGTACCGCCGACACCGACTGGGGTGAGCGTGCAACTGCATGACTCGACCGAGCCGTCAGCGGCAGAACCGGGTGCCTGATCATGGCGAGCCGTATGGGCCGGACGCAAGGCACCCCCGATGGCTCGGGAGAGTGGCGACGTTGCGTTCTGGATCATCGGCCGATCGGATGGCCGGCGGCGATGATCGGCTATTTCCATGGGCGGCGGACACCCTGCGACGTCTAGGAAGGAGGCATGGCCAACGAGCGGACCGTTCCCCTGCTGCCGTGCGCGTCCATTGATGACATTGAAGCCTTCTATGGA
>NZ_JACGMO010000120.1:0-24629 GCF_015354745.1 Micromonospora sp. S-DT3-3-22 | reverse complement strand
CCGGCCGCGAGGGCGGCCCGACCGGAGCGGCCGGCGGCCCCACGGGACGGGGCATCAGGCCGGCGGGGGCCACGGGGGCCAGCGCCCGCGACCCGGATGACCCGGTCGGCGGTGACCCGTCCAGCTCCGGCGCGGGGGCGAGCAGGGTCGCCGGCAGGGTCAGCCGGGCCACCAGCCCCTGCCCCTGCGCGGTCAGCCGCACGCCGACGCCGTGCCGGGCGGCCAGGTGGCTGACCACGAAGTGACCCATCCGCTCGACCGCCGCCACGTCGGCCACCGGCGGCTCCGCCAACACCGCGTTGGCCTGCGCCAACGCGGTCGGGCTCATGCCGAGGCCGGCGTCGGCGATCTCCACCACCGCACCACCGCCCTCGTCCCGCGCGGTCACCCGGACCAGGGTGTCCGGCCGGGAGAAGGCGGTCGCGTTCTCCAGCAGCTCCGCCACCAGGTGCACCAGTTCCCCGACGGCGTGCCCCACCACGTACAGGTCGGCCACCGACTCGTGGCGGACCCGCTGGTACTGCTCGATCTCGGCGCTGGCCGCGAGCAGCACCGCACCCAACCGCACCGGCCGGTTCCACCGGCGGGTCGACTCGGTGCCGGCGAGCACCAGCAGGCTCTCGTCGTTACGGCGCATCCGGGCGGCCAGGTGGTCCAGCTTGAACAGGTTCTCCAACTGGTCCGGGTCGGCCTCCTCCCGTTCCAGGTCGTCCAGCAGCTCCAGCTGCCGCTCCACCAGCACCTGGCTGCGCCGGGCCAGGTTGACGAACATCGCGTTGACCGTACGGCGGGTCTCCGCCTGCTCCACCGCGACGCTTACCGCGCTGCGGTGCACCGCCACGAACGCCTCGGCCAGCTCGCCGATCTCGTCCAGCGAGCGGACCACGGCCGGCGGCACGTCGATCGCCGGCACCCCGCCGTCGACGGTCCGCAGCCGCTTCAGGGCGTGCGGCAGCTCCACCTGGGCGATCCGCAACGCCTGGTCGCGCAGCCGCTGCATCGAATTCGCGATCGACCGGCCGACGAGGACGGCCAGCAGCACCGCCAGGGCCAGCACCACCACGATGCCGCCCAGCACCAGCAGGGTGGTGCGCAACTGGTCGCCGCTGACCTGTTCGGCCCGGACCACCGCGTCGTCGAGCACCCGGTCCTCCAGCTGCCGCAGCAGCTCCTGCCGCTGCTCGCTGGCCGTCCACCACTGGTTGGCGGGCAGCACCGCGGGCAGGGCGGTGCCGCCGGTGCTGATGCTCTTCTCCTCCAGCCGGGTGGCGTCCACGAACGCCCCGGTCCGCGAGGTCCGGTCGTACGCCTGGATCTGGGCGGTCGTCGCGGCCACCCGGAACGCGCCCAGCGCGGCGAGCTGCTGCGCCCGCAGGTCGGTGAGGTTGACCTGGTCCTCCAGGCCGTACCGGCCGGCGCGGGCGGCGGCGTACAACTGGCCCCTGATCCGCGAGGACAACTCCTTGACCCGGGCCAGCTGCACGTAGCGCAGCACCGCGTCGGTCAACTCCGGACGGTCCGGCCCCGGGCTCGGCTCGGCGAGCAGGCCGAGCAGCGCCTCCACCGCCCGGTGGTAGTTGCCCAGGATGGTGTCGCTGCTCAGCACCGCCGGCGGCACCGCCGAGCGGATGTAGACCACCTGGTCGTACGCCTCCACCGCCTCGGCGTAGGCGACCTGCCAGGCGGCGTCGGAGTCGGCCAGCGGCCCGGCCGCCTCGCGCAACGCCCCGAAGGCCGTGTCGGTGGCGGCGTGCAGCGGCCGGAGCGCGACCAGCGCCGCGTCCCGGTCGGCGGCGCTGCCCGCCCGGCGCAGCGCGGCCAGCTCACCGGCCGTCCGGTCGCGTTCCTGCTGGAGCCGGTCCACCGCCGTGGTGATCTGCTGCCCGATGCCGACCTGCCGGGCGAAGTCGTTGAGCGCGGTGGTCCGCCCCACCAGCCCCGCGGTCTGCACCCCGGCCAGCACCAGGAACGCCACCGACGGGATGACCAGGACGGTGGCGAGTTTCGTGCGCATCCGCCAGTCCCGCAGCCGCAACGGCGAACGTCGCCGGTGCGGCACGACCCGTTCGTCGAACCGGTTCCGACCCGGCGACTCCGCGCTCGGTGTCGGGTCGGGACCTGCGTCCACGTCTCGCCTCCTCGGCTCCCGTCCCCACGACGGGGGGCCGGGTCCATCCAACCAGGCCAGACAGCGGTGTCAACGGGTCGACGGCGCATCCGGGCGGGCAGAGCCGCCTGCTGGAAGCGCCGAGGTCGGCGAGGGGTCCTCCTCCGTACGGCCGGTGCCGGCGAGCCGGTCCGCGTCGGGCACCCGGCCCAGCGCGACCAGCGCGGCCCCGGTCGCCCCGATCTCCCGCTCGGCGCGGTGCCGGACCGGACGCGGCGCGAGCACGGCGGCGAACGCCGTACGCCACCATGCGGAGGCGGTCACCGCTCCCCCGCCGAGCACCACCTCGACGGGTGCGTCGACACCGGACTCCAGCACGGCGAGGTCGTCGGCGACCATCCGGCACAGCCCGGTCATCAGCCCGGCGAGGATGTCCACCCCGGTGCTGGAGAAGCTGAGCCCGCGCAGCTCCCCCGAGCCGGCCGGGGCCAGACCGGGGGGCCGGTCCCCACCGAGGCGGGGGTTGGCCGGGAGCACGCCGTCCGGCGCGATCCGGGCCAGCGCGGCGTCGAGGTCGGGCCCCTGCGGCAGCCGCAGTTCCCGGTCGGCCCAGGCGAACAGGTTCCCGCCGCTGGAGTAGGCCGCCCCGGTCACCACGTGCTCGTGGTCCACCCGGTAGCGCCACAACGAGGCCGGCAGGGGCGGCAGCGGCGTCCCGGCCGGAACCCGCTGGACCAGGCGTACCGCGGCCGAGGTGCCGACGGTGACCGCCGCCCGGCGGGGGTCGACGCAGCCCGAGCCGACGTTGGAGGCGGCCCCGTCGCCGACCGGGGCGGCCCAGCGCGCCCCGGCCAGCTGCGGCCACCGCCGGGCGTGCTCGGCGCTCAGCCGGCCCTGCCAGTCCATCGGGGCCAGCTCCGGCAGCTCACCCGGCCGGGCCCCGGCCACCGCGACGGCCTCGTCGTCCCAGGCCAGCCGGCTCAGGTCGAGCAGGCCGGTGCCGGAGGCCATGGACACCGACATGGGCGCGTCGTCGAGCAGCTGACCGAGGACGTACTCGACCAGGCCGGCGAAGCGGGTCACCCCGGCCGTGGAGTCCCGCAGCCAGGGCAGCCGCACCGACCAGTAGCAGCGGTGCCACCACGCCCCGGTACGCGCGTGGAAGTCCTCCGGGTCGGCCGGGCCGGACGCCCCCGGCGGCGGCGTGGCCCGGGTGTCCAACCAGGTCAGCACCGGGCCGAGCGGGTCACCGGACCGGTCCAGGGGCAGCACCGAGTGCCACTGCGCGCAGACCGCGACCAGGCCGACGTCGCGCAGGTGACCGGCGGCGGCCAACTCGTCGAGGCACTCGGTGAGGCCGGCGAGGTAGCCGGCGGCGTCCAGGGTGCCGGTGCCGTCCCCGGCGACGGTCAGGTGCACCCGGCGGCGGGCCAACGCTCCCGGCAGCGGATCGGCGTCGGCGTCGAGCACCAGGCCGCGGACCGAGGAGGTGCCCAGGTCGAGAGCGAGAATGTTCATCGCGGGTCACGGTACCCGGCGGTACGGGTGGGAACGCCCTTCCCCGGCGCGGGCGTACCGCCTAGGGTGTCGGTATGCCCGCGCACCTGACCTGCTGGTGGCCCGCCGACCCGGCGGCCGTCCCCCGCGCGTAGCTATCCACGCGGCCGCCCGACGAGGCGGCCGACGGTCCTCCCCCGGCACCCGGGGCCGCCCGACGACGAGGCGACCCGACCCGGAGGAGAAACCCGATGACCCACCTCTACGACCTGCTCGCCGCCGTCGCCGACGGCGTGGACCCGGGCCCGTTCGCCCTGCTGCGCCGCGACGGCGTCGACCACGTGGACCTGTTCACCGGCCCGGTCGACGTCGCCGCCCGGCTGGCCGACCTGCCGCTGCCCGAGGGCGGCCCGGGGCCCCGCACGCTGGCGCTGGTGCCGTACCGGCAGATAGCCGAACGGGGCTTCGCCTGCGTCGACGACGGCGTCCCGCTGGAGTACCTGACCGTCACCGGGCACGCCACGCTGCCCCTGGCCGACCTGCTCGCCGCCCTGCCGGCCGGGCCGGTGGTCTGCGCCGACGCCGCCTTCGACGTCGACGACGACGAGTACGCGCGGGTCGTCGACCGGGTGCTGGCCGAGGAGATCGGTCGGGGTGCGGGGGCGAACTTCGTCATCCACCGCACCCTGCACGCCACGGTGCAGGGCGCCCCGTTGGGCGCCGCGCTGGCGGCGCTGGGCCGGCTGCTGCGCGACGAGCGGGGCGCGTACTGGACGTTCCTGGTGCACACCGGCACCCGGACGCTTGTCGGCGCGAGCCCGGAACGGCACGTCAGCGTCGACGACGGGCTGGTCATGATGAACCCGATCAGCGGCACCTTCCGGCATACCGGGGCCACCGCCGGGCGGGACGCGCTGCTGCGGTTCCTGCACGACCCGAAGGAGGTCGAGGAGCTGTACATGGTCCTCGACGAGGAGCTGAAGATGATGGCCGGCGTCGCCGAGCACGGCGGGCAGGTCGTCGGGCCGTACCTCAAGGAGATGGCGCACCTGGCGCACACCGAGTACCTGCTGGCCGGCCGGAGCACCCGCGACGTCCGGGAGGTGCTGCGGGAGACCATGTTCGCCCCGACGGTGACCGGCAGCCCGATGCAGAACGCCTGCCGGGTGATCGCCCGGCACGAACGTACCGGCCGGCGCTACTACTCGGGGGTGCTGGCGCTGCTGGGCCGCGACGCCGAGGGCCGGCAGACGTTGGACGCGCCCATCCTGATCCGGACCGCCGAGATCTCCCCCACCGGGCGGCTGCGGGTGCCCGTCGGGGCGACCCTGGTCCGGCACTCCACCGCCGCCGGTGAGGTCGCCGAGACGCACGCCAAGGCCGCCGGGGTGCTCGCCGCGCTGGGGCTGGGCCCGCAGGCGTCGACCGACGGGCCGTACCCGCCGGTGCGGTGGGCCGACGACCCGGAGGTACGGGCGGTGCTCGCCGCCCGCAACACCCCGCTGGCCCGGTTCTGGCTCGACCAGCGGGGCCCCGGCGCGTCGGTGCTGCCCGGGGCGGCCGGCCGGCGGGCGCTGGTGGTCGACGGGGAGGACACCTTCACCGGGATGCTCGCCCACCAGTTGCGTGCCCTGGGCCTGACGGTGGACGTGCGGCCCTGGCACGCCCCCGGCCCCGACGCCGGGTACGACCTGGTGGTGGTCGGCCCCGGGCCGGGCGATCCGGGCGCGGTCGACGATCCGAAGATGGCCGCCCTACGCGGGCTGCTGACCGGGCGGCTCGACGCCGGGCTGCCCACCCTGGCGGTGTGCCTGGGGCATCAGCTGCTCAGCGGGCTGCTGGGGTTGACGCTGCACCGCCGCGCCGCGCCCTACCAGGGTCTGCAACGGGAGGTGTCGCTGTTCGGGGTGCCGCGCCGGGTGGGTTTCTACTCGACGTTCACCGCGCGGGCGGGCACCGACCGGGTCGGGTCGCCGTACGGGCCGGTGGAGCTGGCCCGGGACCCGGCCGACGGGTCGGTGCACGCGCTGCGCGGGGCGACCTTCGCCGGGGTGCAGTTCCACCCGGAGTCGGTGCTCAGCCGCGACGGCCTGGCGGTGCTGGCCGAGCTGCTGGGGCAGTTGCTGGCCCGGCCGGCGCTGACGGCGGGTGGCGGACCGGTGGGCGGGTAGCGGCGGGCCACCGGTGGGCCGGGCGGGACTCTCGACCCGTCCGGCCACCGGTGGCCTCCGCCCGGCCCGCCCGGCGGCTCAGCCGGCGAGGCCGCGCTTGACGGCGGCGCCGATCCGTACGGCCCGCTTGGCGGTCAGCGCGGTGGCCGCGAGCGCCACGTGGTCCGGGGCGACCTCCCCGTTGTTGCTGGTGTGCGAGGCGCCGTACGGGTTGCCGGCGACGAACTGGCTCGGGTCGGTGTAGCCGGGGGTCACCACCACGCCACCCCAGTGGTAGAAGATCGTGAACAGCGACAGCAGGGTCGACTCCTGGCCGCCGTGCGAGGTGGCGGTGGAGGTGAAGCCGCTGTAGACCTTGTCGGCCAGCGCGCCGTTGGCCCACAGCGGGCCGGTGGTGTCGATGAACTGCTTGAGCTGGGCGGCGATCATGCCGTACCGGGTGGGGGAACCGAAGATGACCACGTCGGCCCAGGCCAGGTCGTCGATCTCGGCCTCCATCACGTCCTGGGTCTCCAGGCGGTGCGCCTGCCAGCCCGCGTTGGAGCGGATCGCCTCGTCGGGCGCCAACTCCCGTACCTTGCGCAGGCGCACCTCGGCCCCCGCCTCGCCGGCGGCCTCGACCGCCGCCTGCGCCATCTGGTAGGTGATCCCGGTCGCGCTGTAGTAGATGACCGCTACCTTGACCTGGCCGTCCATCGTCTGTGTCCTCCTCGGTTCGGGTCAGCTCCGGCGACTACCCGGTGCTTGCCGGGTCAAACGTCCGCCCGTGGCATGATCCGGACATGCAGCTACGCGCGGCGACCCCCGGTGACTGGCCGGCGATCTGGCCGTTCCTGCGGGAGATCGTGGCGGCCGGCGAGACGTACACCTGGCCGCGCGACGTGGGTGAGGACGACGCCCGCCGACGCTGGATGGTCGCCCCGCCCGGCCGCACGGTGGTCGCGGTGGACGACGACGCGTCGGTGCTGGGGACGGCGAAGCTGGTCGCCAACCAGGAGGGTCCGGGCGACCACGTGGCGAACGCGAGTTTCATGGTCGCGTCGGCGGCGTCGGGCCGGGGTGTCGGCCGGGCGCTCGGGGCGTACGTGCTGGAGCTGGCCCGGCGGGACGGCTACCGGGCGATGCAGTTCAACGCGGTGGTGGCCAGCAACACCCGGGCGGTGGCGCTGTGGCGGTCGCTGGGGTTCACGGTGGTGGGCCGGGTGCCCGAGGCTTTCCGCCATCCCGGTCTCGGCCCGGTCGACCTGCTGGTGATGCACCGCCGGCTCGACTGACCTGCGGCGGTGCGGGGCGGCGGGTCCCCGGCCGGCCGCCCCGCACCGGCGACCCCGGCGCGGCTCAAGATTTGCGCAAGTTCCAGCCGGGAACGCTCCCACGGGTGGGCCGGGAGGCGATCCTGATGGGCACGGATGCCGGGGGTAGAGGCCACCACCGGTAACCCGGGGGGACCTGCACGGGGGATCGCGCTCCGCCGGTTCGGCAACCCGGCGTAGCGCGATCAGGGGTGTCCGCCCGGTGTCGGTACCTGCTCCTATGCTGACCGGCGTGGTGGAGCTGACCGGCGACGAGGCGTTGACGTTGCGGATGACCGCGCTGGCCCTGCGGGAGCATCCGGCCGGCCGCCCGTCGGGTGTCGCTGGCGTGGTGGAGTGGTTCGGGGCGATGCAGGCCCAGGACGCGGCGAGCGGCCTGTGGTCGTTGGGGTTGCGGCTGCCCGGCCACACCGAGGCCGACGTGCGGGCCACCCTGGAACGCCGCGAGGCGCTGCGCACCTGGCCGATGCGCGGCACCGTGCACCTGGTGCCCGGCCGCGACGCCCGCTGGATGCTCGACCTCACCGGCGTACGGGCGCTGGCCGGCGCGCCGGCCCGGCGGGCCGTGCTCGGGCTGACCGAGGCCGAGGCCGACCGGGCCGCCGACGTGCTCGGCGCGGCGCTGGCCGGCGGCGGCCGGCTGACCCGCGCGCAGTGCCTGGACACCCTCGCCGCCGCCGGGGTCGACGTCTCCGGTCAACGCGGCTACCACCTGCTCTGGTATGCCAGCCAGCGGGGCGTCACCTGCATCGCCCCGCACGTGGGCACCGAGCAGACCTTCGCGCTGCTCGACGAGTGGGTCCCCGACCCGCACCGGCCCGAGCGGGACGAGGCGCTGGGCATCCTGGCCGGGCGGTACTTCCGCAGCCACGGGCCGACGACCCGGCGCGACTTCACCGGGTGGACGGGGCTGACCGCCGCCGACACGAAACGGGCCGTCGCGGTCGCCACCGACGCCGGGACGCTGACCACCGTCCGGGTCGACGGGGTGGAGTCGCACCTCGACCCGGCGCTGCTGGACGCGCCCCGGCTGCCGGTGGACGACGTGCACGTGCTGCCCGGCTTCGACGAGTACCTACTCGGCTTCAAGGACCGCGCCCTGATGGTCGAGCCGGCGCACCTGAAGGCGGTGATCCCCGGCGGCAACGGCGTCTTCCAGTCGACGGTGGTGCGCGGCGGCCGGGTGGTGGGCACCTGGAAGCGTCGCCTCGCCCGGACCAGGGTCACCGTGACGGTGCAGCCGCTGGTCCCGCTGGACGCGTCGACCCGGCAGCGGGTCGAGGCGGCGCTGGAGGGTTACGCCCGCTTCCTCGGCCTGCCGCTGCACCTCACCTGGTAGGTCCCGCCAACTCCGTCAGGCCGCCGACGCTCCCGGCCCGCCGGCGCTGCCGGCCCGCCGCGTCACTGGTCCCCGGGTCCCGACCTCCGATCGGCCTGCCGCAGGACAGCGGCGCCCGCGTCCGGCTGCACACGACCCCGGCACGGGTGACGCCAGGCCACACCCGGTCACCCTGCGCTACCAGCGATTCTTGTCACCGAGAGCGACCGTCGGTCATCCGCCGCCACCCGGGCCAGCACCTCAGCGGAACGAGCAAATTGCCCTTGAGCTGCACTTTCGTCGCAACACCCCGCCGACCGCCACCAACCCCTCACGGAGACTTTGCTCTGCTGCCCCCGACGCGACAGCCACGACGAGTAGCTGTCGCGTCGACGGCAGCAGAGCAAAGCGTCCGGAGATGATGTGGTGCGCCCAGGGCATAACGTCACTGTCCGTGTCGATGGGCACGGGTGGGTGAGCGGGCAGACGGGCGGGCGACGAGACAGGAGGGTGGGCCGGGTCCGGCGACGGGCGGGAGGCCGGACACCTGAGGGGCACCGAGGCAGCGGGCGGCGCGGGGCGGCAGAGCAGCAGGGCGGCGCGGAGCAGCGGGCCACCTGGGCGGCGGAGCAGTAGGGCAGCAGAGCAGGGTCCGCGGACCGGTGGGCGCACGCCGCCGGGGGCCGGGTGGGCGTGCGGCCACCGATCCGGGGTGATGGGGGCGGGGTGTCAGTCGCCGAGCGCGCCGGCCGACCGGCCCTCGTGCAGCGTCAGGTTCCGGCCGGTCGACGGGTCGAACAGGTGGATCTTCTCCAGGTTGAACCAGACCCGCCGGTCCTCGCCCTCCTGCACCGGCGACTCGGCCGACAACCGGGTCACCAGGTTGCCCCCGCCGCCGCTGAAGTCGGCCCCGGCGTCGGCGGCCAGCTCCTCCAGCTCGGCGGCGCTGGCCCGCTGCCCCTCGGCGGTGAAGTAGACGTACTTGTCGGAGCCCATCGACTCGACGATCTCGGCGGGGGCGGTGAACTCCATGCCCCGGGCCCGCGCCTCGTCGTCGATCAACTCGGCGTCCTCGAAGTGCTCGGGGCGGATGCCCAGGATCAACTCCCGGGGCGCGTCGGCCCCCTCCAGTTCACGGCGGATGCGCTCGCCGATCGGCACGTCACCCAGGGCGGTACGCAGCTTCCCGTCCTCGACGGCGGCGTGCAGGAAGTTCATCGACGGGGAGCCGATGAACCCGGCGACGAACAGGTTGCGGGGGTGGTCGTACAGCTCCTGGGGCGGGCCGACCTGCTGGATCGCGCCGCCCCGCATGATCACCACGCGGTCGCCGAGGGTCATCGCCTCGGTCTGGTCGTGGGTCACGTAGACGGTGGTGGTGCCGAGCTTCTTCTGCAACCGGGACACCACCGTGCGCATCTGCACCCGCAGCTTGGCGTCCAGGTTGGACAGCGGCTCGTCCATCAGGAAAGCCTTGGGCTGCCGGACGATGGCCCGGCCCATCGCCACCCGCTGCCGCTGCCCACCGGAGAGGTTCGCCGGCTTGCGGTCCAGCAGCGGGGTCAGCTCCAGCACCTTCGCCGCCTCGTCCACCTTGGCGGTGATGGTCTCCTTGTCGAGCTTGGCCAGCCGCAGCGGGAACGCCATGTTCTCCCGCACGGTCATGTTCGGGTAGAGCGCGTACGACTGGAACACCATCGCGATGTCCCGGTCCCGGGGGGCCTTGTCGTTGACCCGTTCCCCGCCGATGCGCAGTTCCCCGGAGCTGATGTCCTCCAGCCCGGCGATCATGTTGAGGGTGGTGGACTTCCCGCACCCGGACGGGCCGACCAGGATGACGAACTCGCCGTCGGCGATCTCCAGGTCGACGTCCTGCACCGCCACGGTGCCGTCGGGGAAACTCTTGCTCACCTTGTCCAGCACGATGTCAGCCATTGTTGTCACCTATCCCTTGACGGCGCCGGAGGTCAGACCGGAGACGATGCGGCGCTGGAAGAACAGCACGAACGCGATGATCGGAATGGTGATCACCACGGCGGCGGCGCAGATCGCCCCGGTGGGGTCCTCGAACTGCGACTCGCCGGTGAAGAACGACAGCGCCACCGGCACCGTCCGGGCCCGCTCGGTCGAGGTGAGCGTGATGGCGAACAGGAAGTCGTTCCAGCAGAAGATGAAGACCAGGATCGCCGTGGTGAACAGCCCCGGCGCGGCCAGCGGGGCGATGACCCGGCGGAACGCCTGCCCCTGGGTCGCGCCGTCCATCTTCGCCGCCTTCTCCAGGTCCCACGGGATCTGCTTGAAGAACGCCGACAGCGTGTAGATCGCCAGCGGCAGGGCGAAGGTGATGTACGGCAGGATCAGCCCCGGCCAGGTGTCGAAGAGGCCGAGCTGCCGTTCGATCTCGAACAGCGGCGACACCAGCGACACCTGCGGGAACATCGCGATCAGCAGGGACACCCCGACCAGCAGGCGCTTGCCGGGGAAGTCCAGCCGGCTGATCGCGTACGCGGCCATCGCGCCGAGCACCACCGCGATCAGCGTGGCGATCAGGGCGATGCCGATCGAGTTGACCAGGGCCCGGACGAACTGGTCGGTGTCGAAGATGGTCTTGTAGTTGTCGAGCGTCCACTCCCTCGGCCAGAACTTGCCGTCGGTGAGGGTGGCCGGAGTCTTGAACGACAGTGAGGCGATCCAGAGCACCGGGACCAGGGCGAACACGACGACGATGACGTCGATCAGGCCCCAGCGCAGCTTCGCCCGGGTGGTGGTGTCGGCCATGTCAGCGCCTCTCCCCGTCGTCGCTGCCCGGGGCAGCGGTGCCGAACAGCTTCACGAAGACGAACGCGATGATCGCCACCGTGATGAAGATCAGCACGGACATCGTGGAGCCGATGCCGAGGTTGAGCCCCCGGATCAGGTTGTTGTAGGCGAGCATCGACACCGACGAGGTCTCGTTGCCGCCGTTGGTGAGCACGAAGATGTTGTCGAAGACCCGGAACGCGTCCAGGGTGCGGAACAGCAGCGCGACGAGGATGGCCGGCTTCATCACCGGCAGCATCACCTTGGTGAACCGCTGCCAGGCCGTCGCCCCGTCGGTGGAGGCCGCCTTGAGCAGGTCCTCCGGCACCAGCGCCAGCCCGGCCATCAGCAGCAGGGCCATGAACGGGGTGGTCTTCCAGATCTCGGCCAGCATGATGATCGCCAGCGAGCTGGCCCGTTCGGTCAGCGGGGCGCTGCCGTCGAACAGGTTGGCCAGGTAGCCGGTGCCGGGCGTCCAGGCGTACCGCCAGGAGAACGCGGCGACGACCGTGACGATGCCGTAGGGGATGAGCGCGGCGGTCCGCACGATGCCCCGGCCGACCAGGGTGCGGTGCATGACCAGGGCCAGCCCCATGCCGAGCACCAGTTCCACCGCGACGGTGACCACCGTGATCAGCATGGTCACCCCGAACGCGGTCCACCAGAACTCGTTGGTGAGCACGGTGACGTAGTTCTCCAGCCCGATGAACTCGCGCTGGTCGGGGAAGCGCAGGTCGAAGCGCTGCAACGACAACCAGACCGAATAGATGATCGGGTACGCGGTGACCAGCACCATGACCAGCGCGGCCGGGGCGCAGAGCAGCCAGCCCAGCTTCCGTTCGGCCTTCTTGTTCTCGCTCAGCGGGGCGCGCCGGCTCACGGCAGGACCCCCTTGGACTGGAGCGCGTCGGAGATCGCCTCGCGCAGTTCCTTGGCGGTCTGCTCCGGCCGGATCGCCGACGGCGGCGACAGGATCGCCGACATGACCGTGGAGATGCTCTGGTACGCGGGGGTCAGCGGGCGGACCGCCGGCTCCTTCAGCTCCTCCAGGATGGTCTCCTTCATCGGGTACGCCTCGTCCATCTCCGGGTCGTCGTAGACCGCCTCGATGGTCGGGGGCACCCCGTCGTTGATCGCGGAGAACTTCTGGTTCCTGGCGTCCCGGAGGCACTTCGCCGCCTCGAACGACTCGGTGGGGTGCTTGGAGTAGGCGCTGACCGCCATGTTGACCCCGCCGATGGTGACCTTGCTGGGGGTGTTCGCGTCGATGCCGGGCACCCGGGCCCACTTGACCTTCTTGGCCAACTCCGGGTCGGCCTCCTGCAACGCCGGGTAGACGAAGGGCCAGTTGACCTGGAACGCGCCGTTGCCGGACTGGAAGTCCAGCCGGACCGGGTCCTCGGTGGAGTTGCTGAACGACGGCGACGTCACGCCCGACGTGGCGAACCGCTGGAGCTGGTCGAGGGCCTTGACCGTGCCGGAGTCCATCACGGCCTTCTTGCCGTCGTCGCTGAGGATCTTGCCGCCGGCGCTCTCGGCCAGGGTGTTGTAGAGCACCACCAGGCCCTCGTACTGCGCGCCCATGGTGAGCACCTGGTACGGCTTGCCCTGCCCCTTGAGGTCCTTGGCGGCGGTGATCATGTCGTCCCAGGTGGCCGGGGCCTGCGGGACGAGGTCACTGCGGTACCAGAGCAGCTGAACGTTGGTGTTCTTCGGGGCCCCGTAGAGCTTGTCCTCGTACCGGGCGGTGTCCAGCGGGCCGGCGAGGGTGCCCTGTTCGACCTCGGCCTTGTCCTGGCCGGTCCACTCGCGGATCCACTTCGCGCTGGCGAACTCCTGGGTCCAGGTGACGTCGAGGCCGAGCACGTCCATCCCGGTGTCCTCGGCGGCCAGCCGGCGGACGAGCTGCACGCGCTGGTCGTCGGCCTGCCGGGGCAGCACCCGGTAGGCGATCTTGTAGCGCCCCTCGGCGCGGGTGTTGCAGTCGTCGACCACCTTCTGCAGGTTCTGCTCGGGCGGGTAGTACAGGTTGATCGTGGGCGTACCACCGCCACCGTCGTCGGTGCCGCACGCGGCCAGTGGCGCGACCAGCGCCAGCGCGGCGGCGGCCGCCCCGGCCCGGAGCGCCGGCCGACGCCGGTGTCGGGCCGTTCCGGGGTCCGTCATCGCCCCTCCCCCTCTCTTCGGCGAAAACCGGGGAGGTCAACCCGTGCCCCGGTGCACGGCAATCCGTTACCGGGCCGGTGAAGTGCGGAAACGCGCCGCCCCGGGGTGTTGCGTGCGCCTACACTGCCCGACCTGCGAAGTCGTGAAACCTGTCGGTAACCGGAGTCGGGGCGGGTGGGGCCGGGCCCACCGCGCAGGCGTCACCGGCGTCCGGGTCGTGCCCGTGCGGGCGGTTTCAGCGCCGGGCCCCGGCCCAGGACAGGAAACGTTCGGTCATCCGGGCCGGCGGGTGCTCCGGGTGCAGTTGGGCGAGCTGGTTGGTCGCCTCGTGCATCAGGGTGCCGAGGTAGACCAGCAGCCCGGTGCGGTCCCTGCGGTACTCGGTGAGCAGGGCGAGCTCGGCCGGCTGGCAGGGTCACTCCCGGCCACAGTTGCGGCACCGCCACAGCGGGCGCATCGCGACGTGCGGGACCGGCGGCCGGGCGCCCACGAAGGATCATGAAGGCCGTCGACGGCCACCACGACACCGGCGGGCGCTTCCTGCGGATGCTGGACCGGTTGGGTCGGCTCGACGCCGAGCCCACCTGGCTGCGGGAGTGGATCGCGTTCGAGTCGCCGACAACCTGCCCGGCCGGGTGCTGGTGCGCGACACCAAGGACCGCGAGGGCGGCACCCTCCACTTCGACCGTAAGGCCTGGACCGCGTTCGTCGGCTACGCCAAGCGGCACTGACCCGGCCGGCCGACCGGGCTAGATCGACTCAGTTGGGGCGGTACAGCGGTATCGAGGTGCGACGGACACCGCAGCATCGGCCCCAAGAAGTCGATCAACCGCGCCGCCCCCGTCCCGGCGGGCATCGCGCGTCCCGACCGGCATCGCGCGTCCCGTCGGCTGTCCACGACTGTCCGGATGGCGGGCGCGGTGGGCTGTCCCCGGGCGTGCCGCGTGCACTAGCGTTGACGCACTCACTCCACCAAGCCAGCGCGTCGCCGTCGTAGTCGATACGCCTCCGGCCGACATCAGCCTGCCCGTTCGGTGGGTTCTCCCGCGAACTCCCACTGCGCGCCTACCGGTCCGGGCAGGATCGTCCTCAACGAGGAGGTGCCCCGTGGTGCAGGACACCCGCGCTCTCGCCCTGACGTTCGAGGTGAGCGGCCTGCCACCGGTGAAAACCGAGGCGCTGTCCATCTTCGCCGCCGGCCATCGGCAGGCGACGAGGGTACGCGCCCTACTCGAAGCGGCCTGCGCCGCGGCCCAGCAGACCGGCTGGACGCCGCTGGCCGGGCCGGTCGAGGTCGACCTGATCCTGCGGTGCCCACCCGGGCACCGCACCTCCGACGCCAGCACCCTGCTGGGCGGGGTGTGCGCGGTGCTCCAGGACAAGAAACGGGTGGCGAACATCGGGTTGGCCCACCTCGGGGTCCTGGTCGACGTCGCGCTCTACGCCGACGACCGGCAGATCCGCCGGTTGTCGTACCGGGAGGAACCGGCGGAGAACCTCTCGTACCAGGTCCGGGTGGCCGCCGCGCCAGCCGTGGTTTGACCGACGCCCGCGGTGGGGTACCGCGGACGCCGACGAAGGGAGCACCGATGTCGGAGCCACATGTCACGCTCGACCCGCGCGGGCTCGACCCGGTGCAGCAGAAGCTGCGCGGCCCGCTGGAGGATCAGCTGACCTCGGCCCTGCAGGCCGCCACCGACCGGGTCCGCGCCAGCTACGCGGGCGAACCGGTCGAGCAGGTCTGCCAACGGCTGCTCGACGAGACCCGTTCCGGGCTGCACCCGGACATCGCCGCCGGCTTCCGCCCCGACATGGACGAGTTCTGCCGGGTCGCGGTGGCGATCGTCCGCAACGAGATCTCCTGAACCCGGGCGGCGGGCGGGGTCGGCGTCCCGGCCGGGCCCGCCGCCACCGGGACGTCGACGCCGGGGTCCACCGACCGGCGGCCCGGCGACGAACCGACCGATGCCGAAGCCCGGTCGGTCAGTAGCGGCCGAGGTTGGCCGCCGGGCAGATCACGATGCGCGGGGCGTGCCGTGGGTCCAGCCAGCGCAGCACCGACACCAGGTCGGCGTGGGACAGGCTGACGCAGCCGGCGGTCGGACCGCCGGCGGGGGTGCTGAACTCGTGCAGGAAGATGCCGCTGCCGGCGCCGGGCACCGGCTTGGCCACGTGCGGCGGCATGTTGTAGGTGATCACCGCGAAGTGGGTGTACGCCGGAACCTCCCGCCACAGCGCCTCGCTGTAACCGCCCGGGTTCGTGGTGCTGTGCTGGAACGTGTTGTAGGCCGGCGAGTCGGGGTTCTCGTTCCACCAGTCGTTCGTGACCACCCGGTGGTACGGGAAACGTACGCCCGGGTCGGCGGCGATGCCGTACATGGTGGGGCCGAACGCGTACACGCCGGTCGGGGTGGTCGCCACCCCCTCGGTGTGGTGGTCGCTGAAGCCCTTCGCGCCCACCCGGGCGGCGAGCGGGGCGGAGACCGGCACCCAGTGGCCGCCCGCCCGGTGGAACGTCTCCAGGGTGGCGTAGGTGGTCGGGTAACCGGAGCCGGTGACGATGACGACCTGCCGGGTCGCGGCGGGCAGGGTGGTCAACCGGGAGGCCCGGTTCGGTGGCGGGACCGGCCGCCCCCGGCCCGCCGCCGGGTCCGTGTCGCGCCCGTCCGTCCCGGATGAGGTCCGCATTCCGCCCATGATCGCACCGTCGGCGGTCCGGCGACGCCCCGCCGCCCCGGGGCCGGTGCTCCGCCCGGCGGGGCGCGTGGCACGGATGGTTGGGTCAGGGTCGGGTCCGCAACTCCCCGACCCTGACCGCCAGCCGTCCGGCCCGGCAGCGGTTCGCGCCGGTGCGGACGCGACGGGCGGGTCAGGCCGCTACCGTCGGGCCCGGCACACGGACCAGGCCCGCCGGCACTCAGCTCCCCGGTGCCCCGGTGCCGGACTTCGGCGCGTTCCCGACCACCCCGATCGGTCGTGAACGCCGGCCCAGGTTAGGCAGCCGCCGGGTGGCCGGGCAAGCAGGTCACCGGGGCCGCGCAGGTGATTCCCGCCGGGGCGCAATTGCGGCATCCCGACGTGACGCGGGCCGCCGGACGGACGCTGTTGGCTCTCAGAAGTGGGCGAGCAGATCGGGGAAGGCGGCCAGCCGCATCACCCCGGTGTCGGCCGGGTCGAGGTCGTCGTCCTCCAGCACCCAGGTGTTCTCGTTGGGGATGAACACCGCCCGCATCCCCGCCGCCCGCGCCGGCAGGATGTCCGACTTCGGGGAGTTGCCGATCATCCAGGCCTGGGCCGGGGCGAAGCCGTGCTCCCGGGCCAGCCAGCGGTAGGTGCCGGTGTCCTTCTCGGGCACGATGTGCGCCGCGCCGAAGTGGTGCAGCAGGCCGCAGGCGTCCAGCTTGCGCTGCTGCTCCTCCCGGTCCCCCTTGGTCAGCAGCAGCAGGTCGTAGCGGGTGGCCAGGGCGTCGAGGGTGTCGGCGACCCCGGGCATCAGCTCGACCTGGTGGTTGACCAGCGCGGTGGCCAGCCGGTCGATGTCCGCGCGTTCCCCGTCGGTGGCCGGGCGTTCCCGCAGCCGCTCCAGGCACTCGCCGAGGCTGCGCAGGAACACCTTGCTGCCGTAGCCGTGGGCCACCGCGTTGGCCCGCTCGATGTCGTCGAGCACGGTACGGATCTGGGCCCGGTCGAGGGTGGGGTGGTCGAGCCAGTCCAGGAAGTCGTCGATCACCCGCTCGAACAGGACGTTGTTCTCCCACAGCGTGTCGTCGGCGTCGAAGATCAACGTCGTCGCGCGCCCACCGGCGACCGTCCCGGCCCCGTCCGACGTCGCCCCGGTCACATCCGCACCCATCCCGGCCCCTCCCCGATCCGTCGGCCGCCCGGCCGGGCGGCCGACGGACACGCTAGCGGCCCGGCCCGCCCGGCACATCCGGGTTGTCCCGGCGCAGGGTCAGGATCAGGTCGGCCACCAGCGCCGTCCACCCGGTCTGGTGCCAGGCCCCGAGGCCCGCGCCGTTGTCGCCGTGGAAGTACTCGGGGAACGCGATCAGGTCCCGCCAGTCGGGATGGGTCTGGAAGAGCTGACACGCGCCGTAGATCGGCCGGCGGCCCCAGCCGTCCCGGGTGAACAGGGAGATCAACCGGGCGGACAGGTCGTCGGCGATCTCGTCGAGGGTGCACTTGCGCCCCGACCGGGTCGGGTACTCCACCTGGAGATCGTCGCCGAAGAACGCGGCGTAGTCGCGCAGCGCGCTGATCAGCAGGAAGTTCGTCGGCATCCAGATCGGGCCACGCCAGTTGGAGTTGCCGCCGAACAACCCGCTGGTCGACTCGGCCGGCTCGTAGCCGACGCAGAACTCCTGCCCGCCCAGGTCGACCGCGAACGGCTTGTCCAGGTGGGCCCGGCTCAGCGTGCGCAGGCCGTAGTCGGAGAGGAACTCGTCGGGGTCGAGCATCCGGGCCAGCAGCCGGACCACCTGCTCCGGGCCGACCATGGACAGCAGCCGCTGCTGGCGGCCGTCCGGGCCGAGCCGGCGGGCCCCGATCACGTCGGCGTACTCGGGGCGCTGGCTGAGGAACCAGCGCAGCCGGGCCCCCAGCTCGGGCAGGCGTTGCAGGGTCCGCGCGGACAGCCGGGTGGTGGCCGCCAACGGCAGCAGCCCCACCACCGAACGCACCTTCAACGGCACCTGACTGCCGTCGGCGAGGCGCAGCACGTCGTAGAAGAACGCGTCCTCGGCGTCCCACAGGCCCTGCGAGTAGCCGGCGGCGGCGATGTACGCGAAGTGCTCGAAGAACTTCGTCGCCGTGTCCACGTACGCCCGGTCGTGCTCGGCCAGCACGATCGCCATGTCCAGCAGGTTGAGGGCGTACATCGCCATCCAGCCGGTGCCGTCGGACTGCTCCAGCACCCCGGCCACCGGCAGCGCGGCCGAACGGTCGAACGGGCCGACGTTGTCCAGCCCGAGGAAACCGCCCTCGAACAGGTTGTTGCCGCCGGTGTCCTTGCGGTTGACCCACCAGGTGAAGTTGAGCAGCAGCTTGTGCATCACCCGGGCGAGGAACTCGTGGTCGCGCCCGCCGTCGATCTCGAACACCTTCAACGCCGCCCAGGCGTGCACCGGCGGGTTCACGTCACCGAACGCCCACTCGTACGCCGGGATCTGGCCGTTGGGGTGCAGGTACCACTCGCGGAGCAGGAGCAGCACCTGCTCCTTGGCGAAGCCCGGGTCGACCCGGGCGATGGTGACGCAGTGGAAGGCCAGGTCCCAGGCGGCGTACCAGGGGTATTCCCACGGGTCCGGCATGGAGATCACGTCGAAGCTGGTCATGTGCCACCAGGCGCTGTTGCGGCCGTGCCGGCGGCCGGCCGGCGGCGTCGACCCCGGATCGCCCTCCAGCCAGCGCTTGACGTCGAAGTGGTAGAACTGCTTGCCCCACATCAGCCCGGCGATCGCCTGCCGGGCGACCAGGGCCTCGTCGGCGCTGGCCGCCGCCGGGACCACCCCGGCGAAGAAGCGGTTCGCCTCGGCCCGCCGGGCCCACACCACGGCGTCGAAGCCGGCCCCCAGCTCCGCCGGGGGCGGCGCGGCGGCCCCGGGCGGCGGCGCGGTGCGGGTCAACCGCAGCCGGATCTGCCGCTGCCCGCCGGCCGGCACCTCCAGCACGTAGTGCAGGGCGCCCTTGGTCCCCTCCCGGTCCGGGTTGACGGTGGCCGCGCCGGCCACCACGTGGTCGTTGATCCCGTCCTTCGGGTACGGCGAGCGGCCGGCCAGCCCCCACAGCCGCTCGGCGTTGGTGTCGTTGTCGCACAGCAGCGGGGTCGGCGAGCCGTCCCCCTCCAGCAGGAGCTGCCCCAGCACCCAGTGCTCGCCGACGAGCCGGGCACCCTCGCCGGCCAGCCGGGGCACCCGGTCCGCGCCGGGCGGACCCCAGGCCCACGTGTTGCGGAACCACAGCGTCGGCAGCACGTGCAGGGTGGCCGCCTCGTCGGCCCGGTTGGCGACCGTGATCAGGATGCACAGGTCGGTCGGGGACGCCTTGGCGTAGTCGACGGTGACCGCCCAGTACCTGTCGTCGTCGAAGATGCCGGTGTCGACCAGCTCGTACTCGGTCTCGTCCCGGCCGCGCAGGGCGTTGACGGCGACCAGCTCGTCGTACGGGAAGGCGGCCTGCGGGTAGTGGTAGCGCCAGCGCATCCACGAGTGGGTGGGGGTGCTGTCGAGGTACCACCAGTACTCCTTGGCGTCCTCGCCGTGGTTGCCGCCGTCGCCGCCGAGGCCGAACATCCGCTCCTTGAGGATCGGGTCCACCCCGTTCCACAGCGCCAGCGCGAAGCAGAACGTCTGCCGGTCGTCGCAGACGCCCGCCATGCCGTCCTCGTTCCACCGGTAGGCTCTGGACCGCGCGTGGTCGTGGGGGAAGTAGTCCCACGCCGTGCCGTGCTCGCTGTAGTCCTCCCGTACCGTCCCCCACGCCCGCTCGGACAGATAGGGACCCCATGCGCGCCAGTCCTGCTCCCCGGCGTCGGCCTGGGCGAGCCGGAGCCGTTCGGCGTCGGGGGACGGGGCGTCGGAGGGCGATCTGTCGGTGAACACCTGCACATTTTCGACGCCGCCGGGGTACTTGACCACAGCGGCCATTGTCGTCGTGGCGTGTTACACCTCGCCGCCACAGGAGGAAAGAAGTTGATCGAGTTCGGTTTCGGGCCGGGGGTCTGCGGTGAACTGGCCGACGGGGCGACCCGGGAATGGCTGGTCACCGACGGTCTCGGCGGGTACGCCATGGGCACGGTGAGCGGGCTGCGGACCCGCCGCTACCACGGTCTGCTGGTGGTCGCCGGGGAGACCCCGGCCGCCCGCCGGGTGGGTCTGGTCAGCCTCGACCCGGCGGTGGTCCTGCCGTCCGGGGCCCGGGTCCGGCTCGGCGCGCACGAGTGGAACTCCGGGGTGGTCGACCCGCGCGGCTTCGAGTACCTGGAACGGTTCGACCTGGTCGACGGGCTGCCCCGGTGGCGGTGGCGGATCGGCGACGTGGTGATCGAGCGGGAGCTGGCCATGACGTACGGCCGGTCCGCCGTGGCGGTGGTGCACCGGCTGGTGGCCGGCGGCCCGGTCCGGCTGGACCTGTCGGCCGCCTGCACCTGGCGCGACGCGCACGGCGAGCGGCGGGCCGACGGGCCGACGCCCCGGGTGGAGCCGGCCGACGGCGGTGCGGTGGTCGAGGGCGCGTTCCGCCTCGCCGGCCCGGACTGGACGCCCGAGGGGCAGTGGTGGCTGGGCGTGCACCACCGCGAGGAGGCCGCCCGGGGGCTGCACCCCGACGAGGATCTGTGGTGCGCCGGGCGGTTCTCCGGCGCGCTGGAGCAGCCCGGGGACACCGTGTCGGTGCTGGCCTGGGCCGGTGACCTGGCCGAGGAGCCGCCCCCGGCGACGCAGGTGGTGGCGGCGGCCCGGCAGCGGCACCGGGCGGTGGTGGCGGCGGCGAAGCCGGCCGACGCGGTGGACGCGACCCTGGCGCTGGCCGCCGACGCGTTCGTGGTGCGCACCCCCGCCGGGCCCGACGTGGTGGCCGGGTACCCCTGGTTCGGCGCCTGGTCGCGGGACACGATGACCTCGTACGAGGGGTTGTTCCTGTGCACCGGGCGGGCCGACGAGGGGCGGGAGCTGCTGCGGGCGTACGCGGCGACCCTGTCGGAGGGGATGCTGGCGAACACCGCCGACACCGGTCGGGTGGAGTACAACACGGTCGACGCGACGCTGTGGTTCCTGCACGCGGTCGGCCGGCACGTCACCGTCACCGGCGACACCGACCTGGGCGACGAGCTGCTGCCGGCGCTGCACGGGGTGGTGCGGGCGCACCTGGCCGGCACCCGGTACGGCATCGCCGTCGACCCGGCCGACGGGCTGATCACCCAGGGTGGCACCCCGGGCACGGCGCTGACCTGGATGGACGCGCGGGTGTACGGGGTGCCGGTGACCCCCCGGGTCGGCAAGCCGGTCGAGGTGAACGCGTTGTGGATCAACGGGTTGGCCGGGTTGGCGGAGCTGACCGAGCTGGCCGGGCAGGACCCGGACGAGCTGTGGCGGCTGCACGACCGGGCCCGGGAGGCGTTCGGCAAGCGGTTCCCCACCCCGGCGGGCTGGCTGCACGACGTGGTGGACGCGCCCGCCCCGGCGTACCCGCTGGGTGGGGCGGCGCACCACGACGACGACCTGCTGCGCCCCAACCAGCTGCTCGCCTGGTCGCTGCCGTACGCGCCGTTGGAGCCGGACCCGGTGGCGCTGCGTCGGGTGGCGGCCGGGCTGTTCACCCCGTTGGGGCCGCGCAGTCTCGCCCCCGACGCGCCGGAGTTCGCGCCCCGGCACCGGGGCGGGCCGGCCGAGCGGGACGGCGCGTACCACCAGGGGACGGTCTGGCCGTGGCTGGTCGGGCCGTTCGTCGAGGCGTACCGGAAGGCCGGGCTGCCCACCGACGACCTGCTGGTCGGTCTGGTCGGACATCTGGCGGAATTCGGTCTGGGGTCGGTGAGTGAGACGGCGGACGCCACCGCCCCGCACGCCGCCACCGGATGCCCGTTCCAGGCGTGGTCGGTGGCCGAGCTGCTCCGCGTCCGACGGGCCCGATAGGCACGCGTTACACACCGGCAACGGTGGCGTCTCCGCTGGTTATCCAGCACTCGGCAGGATTGGCCCCGACCCCGGGCCAGCGCAGGACACCCTCATGGTGTCCCACCGGCGCGCGCCCAGGACACCACCCGAAGGGGGCCGCATGTCACCAGACGCCGACGTGATCGACATCCACCCCGCCCGGCACCAGCGGGTGCTCATGCTGTCCTGGGAGTACCCGCCGGTGCTGGTCGGCGGCCTCGGCCGGCACGTGCACGCCCTGGCCACCGCCCTGGCCGCCGCCGGGCACGAGGTCACCGTGGTCACCCGGCACGCCGACGGGGCGCCGCTGGAGGAGTACGCCGACGGCGTACGCGTCCTGCGCGCCCCCGAGGACCCGGTGACCTTCCCGCTGGCCACCGGCTCCCTGCTGGCCTGGACGATGGCGTTCAACCACACCCTGACCCGGACCGCCCTGCGGGCCGCCGACACCGCCGGCTACGACGTCATCCACGCCCACGACTGGCTGGTCGGGCACACCGCCGTCACCCTGGCCGAACACCTCGACCTGCCGCTGGTCACCACCATCCACGCCACCGAGGCCGGCCGGCACCAGGGCTGGCTGCCCGGGGAACTCAACCGCACCATCCACGGCGTCGAACACTGGCTCAGCAACGCCTCGGCCCGGGTGATCGCCTGCTCCGGCTACATGCGTGCCCAGGTCAGCCAGCTGTTCGACGTACCCGCCGGGCGGGTCGACGTGGTGCCCAACGGGGTCGACGACCGGGCCTTCCGGGCCCGACCCCGGGCGGTCGCCTCGGCCCGCGCCCGGTTCGCCGGGGACGGCCCGCTGGTCGGCTACGCCGGTCGGCTGGTCTACGAGAAGGGCGTCCAGCACCTCGTCGACGCCGTACCCCACCTGCGCGACCGGCACCCGGGGCTGCGGGTGGTGATCGCCGGGGACGGCCCGTACAAGGACGAACTGGTCGACCAGGTACGCCGGCTGCACGTCGGCGACAGCGTCCGGTTCACCGGCTTCCTCGACGCCGGCCAACTCCCGGCGATGCTCGCCGCCACCGACGCGACAGTCGTACCGAGCCTCTACGAACCGTTCGGCATGATCGCCCTGGAGGCGGCGGCGGCCGGCGCACCGCTGGCCGTGGCGAGCACCGGCGGGCTCGCCGAGATCGTCGAACCCGGCGTCACCGGGGTGACCTTCCCGCACAGCGACCCGGGCGCGCTGGCCGGCGCGGTCGACCGGCTCATCGGCGACGAGGTCTTCGCCCGCCGGGTGGCCCGGCGGGCCCGCACCATGGTCGGCGAGCGGTACGGCTGGGCGGCCATCGCCGCGCGCACCGCGGGCAGCTACGCCACCGCCCGCCGCGACCACGGCGGTTTCCAGGCCCGACGGGCGGCGGGCCTGCTGGCCGGCGGCCGGCAACGGATCACCATCCCCGAGGGCAACCTGCTGGCATGGGACGGCGCGGCCTGCTGACCGGATCGAGACCTGACAACCGATAGGTCCGCCCCGATCCATTGGCTACGGTGTACCTCGGCCGATGGTGAGGAGAACGGTGCAGCAGGTAGTGATCGCCGGCCGGTACCGCCTGTTGAACTTGGTGGGCCGGGGTGGCATGGGCCGGGTCTGGCTGGCCCGCGACGAGGTGTTGCACCGCGAGGTGGCGGTCAAGGAGGTGGTGCCCCCCGCCTGGCTGGCCGACGACGAACGCGACGAGGTGCGGCTGCGGACGCTGCGCGAGGCCCGCACCGCGGCCCGGCTCAACCACCCCAACGTGGTCCGGGTCTACGACGTGGTGCAGGTCGAGGAACGACCGTGGATCGTGATGGAGTACGTCCTGTCCCGGTCGTTGCAGACGGTGCTGGACACCACCGGCCCGGTCGAGCCGCTCCGCGCCGCCGAGATCGGGCTGGCGCTGCTGTCCGCGTTGCGCGCCGCGCACTCCGCCGGGGTGCTGCACCGCGACGTGAAACCGCAGAACGTCCTGGTCGCCGACGACGGCCGGGTGATGCTCACCGACTTCGGGCTGGCCACCTTCGACGGCGGTGACGGGCTGATGACCCGCCCCGGGATGGTGCTCGGCTCCCCGCAGTTCGTCGCCCCCGAACGCGCCGCCGACGGGGTGTCCAGCGTGGAGGCCGACCTGTGGTCGCTCGGCGCCACCCTGCACGCCGCCGTCGAGGGCCGCTCCCCGTACGCCCGCAGCACCGCGATGGCCACCCTGGCCGCCCTGGCCACCTCCCCACCGGACCCGGCCCCGCACGCCGGGCCGCTGCGCCCCGTGCTCGACGGGCTGCTGGTACGCGACCCCCGGCACCGCATCCGCCACGACGAGGCCGCCCGTCGCCTGGAGGAGGTGACCCGGACGACACCCCGGCCCGAGCCGCCCACGGTGGTGCTGCCCGTCCCCCGCCCGATGGGCGTGGCCCGGCCGACCCCGCCACCGGCCACGGACGACCCGCCGGCAGCACCGCGTACCCGCGCGGACCTCGACGCCGAGCGGGACTGGGGACCACCCGGCCGGCGGGTCCCCGCCGACGCGACCGAGCGGCCCGTCTCCCCCACCCCTGCCGGTTCCCCCGGCCTCGAACCGGCCGGCCACCAGCCGGCGGGGGGCGCTTCCCCGACCG
>NZ_JACGMO010000011.1:0-90611 GCF_015354745.1 Micromonospora sp. S-DT3-3-22 | reverse complement strand
CGGTGGTCACGGTCGGCGCCCTGCTCGGGGCCGCCGCCGCCAAGGTGCTCGACCGGCCGGCGTCGGCCCGCCCGGCGACCCGGCCCCGGCCGCCCGCCGGCCGCCCCCGGAGGGCTCCGGAGCGGCCCGACCCGGCCGGGGACCGGCAGCGGCCGGCCCGGGAGCACCCCCGGCCGGCCGAGGACCGGCCGGCCCGCCCGGTGCCGGACTGACCACCCGGCCCGCACCCGGGGCGCGGCCCCGGGGGCCAGCCGGGCTCGACCCGCCGCGCGGCGCGACCGGGTGCGTCGTCCGTGCCGCCGGGTGCCTGGTCCGGTCGCGCACACGGCGAGGGGCGCCCCGGACGGTGCCGGAACGCCCCTCGGTCGTGCGTCGCCCGGGTCAGGGCGAGGTGGGCAGCGTGAAACTGCCGATGAGGTTGAGGAGCAGCAGCAGGATGCCGAGGCCGACCGCGACCGCCCCGCAGATCAGGCCGGCCTTGGCCTGACCGCCGTTGCTGGCCAGGCCCTGGTTCGCCTTCTGCATGCCCAACCAGCCGGTGATCACCGCGCCGATGCCGAGCGGGAGGCCCAGGAAGAGGCAGCAGAGCAGCGGAAGGGACGCGATGCCGAGGATCAGCGACACCAGGCCGAGGGTGTTCTGCTGCCCCTGCGGCGCCGGGTAGCCGGCCCCCGGGTAGGAGCTGGCCGCCGCCGCGTACGGCTGCTGCCCGTAGGGGTCCTTGTGGACGGGCTGGCCGTACGGGTCCGGCTGGAAGGGCTGACCGTACGGCTGGCCCGAGGTGGGCTGGGGGCCGTACGGGTCGTGCGGGGGCTGCCCGTACTGCGGCTGCTCGCCGTACGGTGCCGCCGGCTGCTGCCCGTACGGTGCCTGCGGCGCGGCGTACGGGTCCTGCGGCTGGCCCGAGACGGGCGGCTGCCCGTACGGGTCGTGCGGGGGCTGCTGGCCGTACGGGTCGTGGCCGGGGTTTCCGGGCTGCATCTCGGGTGCTCCTCAGTCGTGGTCCGTCAGTAGCTGCTCGTGCTGTTGCTGCCGCCGATCGCGCCCATCAGACCACCGAAGATGCAGCAGAGCAGCACGATGACGAGCCAGACGGCACCGATGATGAAGGCCAGCTTCGACCACTTCTTGGACTCCCGGGCGGCGGCCTCGGCGCCCGCGTAGTCGCCCTGCTGGAGGGCCGGGTTGACCTTCGAGGCGTTGATGATGGCCGGGATCGCCAACGGCCAGAAGAAGAAGATGGCCACGATCGACGCGGTCATGTTGTTGTTGATCGGCTGCTGCGGGTTGGGGTAGCCGGGCTGCATCTGCGAGTGCTCCTCGTTCACGTCGGTACGGCGTCCGTACCTGATCATTGGCTATGGGGTGCGGTGGCGGGCGCGGCCCGGCCACCGGGCGACCGGCAGCGTACCGTGTCGGGGCGACACGCGTGATCACCCGAAACGTCGCCGCCCGCAGGATGGGCGTGCCGACCTGCCCGCTAGGGTGGCCGGGTGACCGAGCCCGCGTCCGTCGCCCGCCTCGTCGTCCTCGTCTCCGGCTCCGGCAGCAACCTCCAGGCGCTGCTGGACGCCACCGCCGACCCCGGCTACGGGGCCCGGGTGGTGGCCGTCGGCGCCGACCGGGACGGCATCGTCGGGCTGGACCGGGCCGCCGCCGCCGGGGTGCCGACGTTCGTCGACCGGGTGAAGGACCACCCCACCCGCGCCGACTGGGACAAGGCGCTCACCGCGCACGTCGCCGAGCACCGGCCCGACCTGGTGATCTCGGCGGGTTTCCTGAAGCTGGTCGGGCCGCAGTTCCTGGCGGCCTTCGGTGACCGCTACCTGAACACGCACAACACGCTGCTGCCGGCGTTCCCCGGCATCCACGGCCCCCGGGACGCGCTCGCCTACGGCGTCAAGGTCACCGGGGCCACCCTCTTCTTCGTCGACGCCGGGATGGACACCGGCCCGATCGTCGCGCAGGTGGCGGTGCCGGTCCTCGACGACGACGACGAGGAGACGCTCACCGAGCGCATCAAGGAAGCCGAGCGCCGCCAGCTCGTCGAGCAGGTCGGTCGCCTGGTCCGTGCAGGTTGGACGATCACCGGAAGAAAGGTCACGGTTCCGTGAGTGCCCCGCAGGACACCCGCCGCCCGATCAGGCGGGCGCTGGTCAGCGTCTACGACAAGAGCGGTCTGGTCGAGCTGGCCCGTACGCTGCACGAGGCCGGGGTCGAGATCGTCTCGACCGGTTCCACCGCGTCGACGATCTCCGGCGCGGGTGTGCCGGTGACCCCGGTCGAGCAGGTGACCGGTTTCCCCGAGATCCTCGACGGCCGGGTCAAGACCCTGCACCCCAAGATCCACGGCGGGCTCCTGGCCGACCTGCGCAAGGAGTCGCACGCCGACCAGCTCGACGAGCACGGCATCGCCGGCATCGACGTCCTGGTCTCCAACCTCTACCCGTTCCAGGCCACCGTCGCCTCCGGCGCGTCCCCGGACGAGTGCATCGAGCAGATCGACATCGGCGGGCCGGCGATGGTCCGGGCCGCCGCCAAGAACCACGCCTCGGTCGCCGTGGTGACCGACCCGGCCGCGTACCCGGCGCTGGTCGCCGCCCTGGCCGAGGGCGGGTTCACCCTGGCCCAGCGGCGGGCGCTGGCCGCCCGCGCGTTCGCCGACATCGCCGAGTACGACGTGGCGGTCGCCGACTGGTTCGCCGGCACCGCCGCCCCGGCCGAGGACGGCTGGCCGCACTTCGCCGGGCTGGCGCTGCGCCGGCAGGCGACGCTGCGGTACGGCGAGAACCCGCACCAGGGCGCCGCCGTCTACGCCGACCCGGGCAGCCCGCCGGGGCTGGCCCAGGCCGAGCAGTTGCACGGCAAGGAGATGTCCTACAACAACTACGTCGACGCGGACGCCGCCTGGCGGGCCGCGAACGACTTCCCCGACCAGCCGGCGGTGGCGGTCATCAAGCACGCCAACCCGTGCGGCATCGCCGTCGGCGCGGACGTCGCCGAGGCGCACCGCAAGGCGCACGCCTGCGACCCGGTCTCCGCGTTCGGCGGGGTGATCGCCGTCAACCGGCCGGTCTCGGTGGAGCTGGCCGGCCAGGTCGCGGAGATCTTCACCGAGGTGCTGGTGGCGCCGGAGTTCGAGCCCGGCGCGGTGGAGATCCTCCAGGGCAAGAAGAACATCCGGTTGCTGCGGGCCCCGGCCTTCGCCCCGCTGCCGGCCGAGTGGCGGCAGGTGACCGGCGGGGTCCTCGTCCAGCAGCGGGACCGGATCGACGCCCCGGGCGACGACCCGGCCAACTGGAAGCTCGCCACCGGTGAGGCGGCCGACGAGGCCACCCTGCGGGACCTGGCGCTGGCCTGGCGGGCGGTCCGCGCGGTGAAGAGCAACGCGATCCTGCTGGCGAAGGACGGCGCGTCGGTCGGGGTGGGGATGGGCCAGGTCAACCGGGTCGACTCGGCCCGGCTGGCGGTGAGCCGGGCCGGCGCGGAGCGGGCCCGGGGTTCCGTCGCCGCCTCCGACGCCTTCTTCCCGTTCGCCGACGGCGCGCAGATCCTGATCGACGCCGGGGTGAAGGCGATCGTCCAGCCCGGTGGCTCGATCCGCGACGAGGACACCGTCGCCGCCTGCCAGCAGGCCGGCGTCACCATGTACCTGACCGGCACCCGGCACTTCTTCCACTGATCGACCCGGCCGGGCCCGACCCGGCGCACCACCTGCGGCCGAGCGGCATCCCGTGCTCGGCCGCAGGTGCGGTCGCCGGTGGCGGCGACCGGTGGTCACCCCCCGCCCGGCGGGTCGCGCAGGGCGGCGAAGTGGCAGGCGCTGGGGTGGGGGTCGGCGGGCCGGGGGACGGTGGGCGGGTCCTCCCGGGCGCAGATGTCCTCGGCCTTCCAGCAGCGGGTGCGGAAGTGGCAGCCGGACGGCGGATCGGCCGGGCTGGGCACGTCGCCGGTGAGCCGGATGATGCCGGCCGCGCCCCGGGCCTCCGGGTCGGGCACCGGCACCGCCGACAGCAGCGCCTGGGTGTACGGGTGGGTGGCCCGTTCGTAGATCTCCTCCTCGGTGCCGATCTCCACGATCCGACCGAGGTACATCACCGCGACCCGGTCGCAGATGTGCCGCACCACCGACAGGTCGTGCGCGATGAACACGTACGACAGTCCGAACTCGTCCTGGAGCTGCTCCAGCAGGTTGATCACCTGGGCCTGGATCGAGACGTCCAGGGCGGAGACCGGCTCGTCGCAGACGATCACCTCGGGGCGCAGGGCGAGCGCGCGGGCGATGCCGATCCGCTGCCGCTGGCCGCCGGAGAACTGGTGCGGGTACCGGTTGATGTGCTCCGGGTTGAGGCCGACCACGTCCAGCAGCTCCCGTACCCGGCCGCGCTTGCTGCCCTTCGGGGCCCCGTCCGGGTGGATGTCGAACGGCTCCCCGATGATGTCGCCGACCGTCATCCGGGGGTTCAACGAGGTGTACGGGTCCTGCATCACCATCTGCATGTTGCGGCGCAGCCGGCGCAACTCGCCCCCGGCGGTGGAGAGCAGGTCCCGGCCCTGGAGGGTGGCCCGGCCGGAGGTCGGTGTCTCCAGCCGCATCAGCACCCGGGCGAGGGTCGACTTGCCGCAGCCGGACTCGCCGACGATGCCGAGCGTCTCGCCCCGGCGCAGGGTGAAGCTGACCCCGTCGACGGCCCGGACCGCGCCGACCTGCCGGCGGAAGAGCACCCCCCGGGTGATCGGGAAGTGTTTGACCAGGTCGTCGACGCTGAGGATGGTCTCGCCCCGGACCTTGGCCGGGTCAGCGGTCGCGGTCATCGTGGACCTCCTGCGCGAAGTGGCACGCGCTGGTCCGGCCGTCGGCGAGGACCAGGTCGTCGGGCACCACGTCCACACACACCTGCTGCACGTACGGGCAGCGGGGGTGGAACGGGCAGCCGCCGGGGATGCGCATCAGGTTCGGCGGCAGGCCCCGGATGGTGGACAGTTCCCGGCCGCGCACGTCCAGCCGGGGGATCGAGGCCAGCAACCCCTTGGTGTACGGGTGGGCCGGCGCCCGGTACAGCGGGCGGACGTCGGCGTGCTCGACGATCCGGCCGGCGTACATGACGGCGATCCGGTCCGCGACGCCGGCCACCACCCCCAGGTCGTGGGTGATCAGGATCATCGCCATGTCGAGGTCGCGGCGCAGGTCGGCCAGCAGGTCCATGATCTGGGCCTGCACGGTGACGTCGAGGGCGGTGGTCGGTTCGTCGGCGATCAGCACCTTCGGGTCCAGCGCCAGCGCCATCGCGATCATGACGCGTTGCCGCATCCCGCCCGAGAACTGGTGCGGGTGGTCGCCGAGCCGCCCGGCCGCACCGGGGATGCGCACCAGGTCCATCAGCTCGACGGTCCGCCGTCGGGCGTCGGCGCGGGACATCCCGTCGCGGTGCCGCAGCGTCTCGCCGATCTGCCAGCCGACCGGGAAGACCGGGTTCAACGCCGACAGGGCGTCCTGGAAGATCATCGCGATCTCCTTGCCGCGTACCTGCCGGCGCTGCTCCTCGGGCAGGGTGAGCAGGTCGCGGCCCCGGTAGCGGATCTGACCGGAACGGATCACCGCCGGCGGGCTGTCCAGGATGCCCATGACCGCCTGGGCGGTGACCGACTTGCCGGAGCCGGACTCGCCGAGCACGGCCAGCGTCTCGCCCGGGTCCAGGTGGTAGGAGACCCCGTTGATCACCTTGGCCACCCCCTCGCCGGTGCGGAACTCGACGTGCAGGTCGCGTACGTCCAGCAGGTGCCCGCCGGGCGGGGTGGGTGAGGCCGGCGTGGGCCGGGGTGCGGGCTCGGTCACCGGATCCGCCTCTCGCTCACGCCCGGGTTCGCTCATCGGGTTCACCGCAGCTTCGGGTCGAAGGCGTCGCGGATCGCGTCGCCGAGCATGATGAAGGCGAGCACGGTCAGCGCGAGGAAGGCGGACGGGACGACCAGCGGCGTCGCCGACTCGCGCATGTGCACCCGGCCGGCGTCGATCTCGATGCCCCAGGAGATGGTGGGGGCCTTCAGCCCGATGCCGAGGAAGCTCAGCGTCGCCTCGGCGGCGATGAACGAGCCGAGCGCGATGGTCAGCACCACGATCGCCGGGGCGAGCGCGTTGGGCAGGATGTGCCGCCACATGATCCGGCCGTGGCCAGCGCCGAGCATCCGGGCGGCGGCGACGTAGTCCTGCTCCTTGGCGGTGATCACCGAGGAGCGGACGACCCGGGCGGCGGTGGTCCAGCCGAGCACCGCCAGCACGAAGATCACCGCGAACAGCCGGACCGTGTCGCTGCTGGTGCTGACCCGCTTGAGCAGCACGATCGCGGCCAGCAGCAGCGGGATGCCGAGCACGATGTCGATCACCCGGGAGAGCACCGCGTCGACCCAGCGGCCGAAGTACCCGGCCACCATCCCGACGACCAGCGCGATCGCCCCGGTGAGCAGGGCGGACAGCGCGCCGACCAGCAGCGAGGCGCGGGCCCCGTAGACGGCGCGGGCGTACGTGTCGCAGCCCTGGAAGTCGTACCCGAAGACGGCCCCGCCGGAGGCCCCGGCGTGCTGGCGGGACAGCACGCAGTCGCGCGGGTCGTTCGCGGTGAACAGCGACGGCACGGCGGCCATCGCGGCGACCAGCACGACCAGCACCAGGCTGATCCAGAACACCGGCTTGCGGCGCAGGTCGCGCCAGGCGTCCCCGGCCAGGCTGCGGGGTTTGTGCGGTACGCCGACCCGGTCGGGCGTCCCGGGCTCGCCGGAGACCCCGCGCCGGGCGGCCTGGTCCTCCGTCGCCGCCACCGTCTCGAAGTCGCTCATGCCGGCACCTCGCTGCGTTCACTCATAGCGGATCCTCGGGTCGAGGACGGCGTACAGGACGTCCACCACCAGGTTGGCGACGAGGTAGACCACGACGAGGACGCTGACGATGCCCACCACCAGCGGGCCGTCCTCGGTGCGGATGCCCCGGAACAGGTTGAAGCCGACCCCCGGGATGTTGAACACGCCCTCGGTGATGATCGCGCCGCTCATCAGGTTGCCCAGCTCGACGCCGAGGAAGGTGATCACGGGGATGAGCGAGTTGCGCAGCACGTGCACGCCGATGATCCGTCGCCGGGCCAGCCCCTTCGACCGGGCGGTGCGGACGTAGTCGGCGCGCAGGTTCTCGGCGACCGAGGTACGGGTCAGCCGCAGCGCGGTGGCCAGCGACAGCGAGCCGAGCACGATGCCGGGCAGCAGCAGGGCGTACAGGTCGGGGTCGGCGCCGGCGGTCGGGGGGAAGACCGGCCACCGGACGCCGAGCAGGTACTGGGCGAGCGGGGCCAGCACGATGGTGGGGATGCCCAGCACCAGCAGGGTCAGCACCAGGGTGGCGTTGTCGAAGAGGCTGGCCCGGCGGATGCCGGCGAGCACCCCGGCGGTGACCCCGAACAGGATCGTCACGGCCATCGCGATCAGCGCCAGCTTGACGGTGACCGGCCAGGCGGCGGCGAGGATGTCCCCGATCGACCGGCCGGTCAGCGACTGCCCGAGGTCGCCCTGGAGCAGGTTCTTGAGGTAGTCGAGGTAGCGGTAGAGGAAGCCGCCGATCCCGGTGCGGTCGAGGTGGAACTTCTCCGTCAGGTACGCCCGCTGGGCCGGGGTGACCGGCCGTTCGCCGGCCAGGGCCTGGATCGGGTCGCCCTGGCCGGCGAACATCAGGGCGTACACGATCAGGGTGGTCCCGAAGAAGGCGAGGACCATCTGGAGCAGACGCCGCAGAACGAAGCGGAACATAATGTGCAGTCTTGCCCAAAAGCGGCGGAGACGGAGGCGGGTCGGGTCACCGTCCACCGATGACCCGACCCGTTGCTCCCCGCCGACGGCCCCGTTGCCGCCGACGCGCCTTCACGTGCCGGCGGCCCGCTCGCCGCCGACGCCCTTCCGACCTAGCTGACCGCCTCGATCTTCAGCAGGTCGACCCGGTCGAAGAGGTCCATCTGCACGTTCTTCACCTTGGTCGAGTGGCCGAAGTTGTTCTGGCCGTAGCGCAGCGGGATCACCGGCATGTCCTTCGCCAGCAGGTCCTCCGCCGCCTGGTACTTCGCGATCGCGGCCTCCTCGTTCGGCGCCTTGGCGCCCTCGGCGAGGAGCTTGTCGAACTCGGGGTTGCTGTAGCCGTAGTAGTTCGACGAACCGTTGGTGCTGTACAGCGGGCCGAGGTAGTTCTCCATCGACGGGTAGTCCATCACCCAGCCCATCCGGAACAGGCCCACCGGCTGCTTCGCCTTGACCTTGGTCAGCAGGTCGGCGAACTTGGGCTCGGCGGTGCCGACGCACTCCACGCCCAGGTTGGCCTTGAGCTGGTTGCAGGTCGCGTCGATCCAGTCCTTGTGCCCGCCGTCACCGTTGTACGACAGCTCGATCCGCTTCGGGCCGCCGGCGGCCTCGTACGCCGCCTTCGCCTTGGCCGGGTCGAACTCGCCGGCCGTGCCGATGGTGTTCTCCCGGTAGCCCGCGACCACCGGCGAGACGAACGAGCGGGCCGGCTGCTGCGAGTCCTTGAAGATCGACTTGGTGATCTCGTCCCGGTCGATCGCCATCGAGATCGCCTTGCGCACCTCGGGCTTGCTGAACTCCTTCTGGAAGGTCGGGAAGGCCAGCACCTGCAACGACGACGCGGGGCTCTGCCGGAACCGGTCACCCAGGTCGGTGGCGGCGGTGGACAGGTTCTCGGTCGGGATCGTCTTGATCACGTCGAGGTTGTCCGAGAGCACGTCCGCGTACGCGGCGGTCGGCTGCTGGTAGATCCGGAACTCGACCCCGCCCACCTTCGGCTGCTCGCCGGGGAAGGCGTCGTAGCGCTCCACCTCGACCTTGGCGTCGTGCTGCCAGGAGCCCTTCATCCGGAACGGGCCCTGCCCGACCGGGGCCTGCTCGTAGCCCTCCTTGAGCACGCCGGGGCCCGAGAAGGCGGCCTTCGGCAGCGGGTAGAAGGCGGTGTACCCGAGCATCGACTTGAACTCGCTGTACGGCTCGGTCAGCGTGACGGTGAAGGTCAGGTCGTCGACCTTCTTCAGCCCGGACAGCCGCTCGGCGGCCGGCTTGTCGCCCTGGAGGTCGGCGTACCCGGCGATCTTCTCGAAGAAGTAGCTGGAGTTCTGCCCGTTGGGGGCGTAGGCGCCGTAGTTCCAGGCGTCGAGGTAGTTGTCGGCGGTGACCTTCTCGCCGTTGTGGAAGGTGTAGCCGTCCTTGAGCTTGACCGTCCAGACCCGGTTGTCCGACGACGTGACCGACTCGGCCGCCACCTCGTGGGGCTTGTTGGCCTCGTCGTAGTCGACGAGTGGGCTGAACAGGGCGGCGAGCACCTGGGAGCCGCTGGTCTCGTTGGTGTTGGTCGGCACCAGGTGCTGCGGTTCGGCGATCTCGATCCGCACGGCCGCGTCGGGGTCGGACCGGCCGGTTCCGCTGCCGCCGCCCGAGCCGCAGGCCGCCAGGCCCAGCGTCACCGCGAGCGGGAGAGCGGTCCAGGCGGCAAGCCTGCGCACACGCATGGGGGTCTCCTCATCTCATCACGTAGCGCAGCCGGACCCGGCGTTGGGTGACTCTGCGCAACGTCCGGCAACGGTAGGCCGGGCCCGGCGCGTCGACAACGGCAGCGTTGCGAACGCATAACGGATCGCCGCCACCTGCCTTGTCGGCGGCGACCGCCGCTGGTATAACGATCGGACGAAATCCTGCGTGAGTCGGGGGTGTCTAGGGTGGTTCCGGGGTCCCGTCGGGCCGTCTGGTGCCGGCGTCGCCGGATGTCCGGTCCGGGCCCGACGCGACCCGCCCGTCCGGAACGGCAGGTGGGCCGACCCGCATGTAGTCACTCAGGGTGAGTAATGGCACCTCACGGAAAGTCACGGGTTCCCCGTCGTCGGTCCGCCGTCCGCCGGCCATGAGACGATCTGGTCGTGACGGCGATCATCCTGGACGGCAAGGCGACCGCGGCCGAGATCAAGGACGAGCTGCGGGTACGGGTCAAGGCGTTGGCCGAGCGCGGGGTCACCCCCGGCCTGGGCACGGTCCTGGTCGGCACGGACCCCGGCTCGGAGGCGTACGTCAACGGCAAGCACCGCGACTGCGCCGAGGTGGGCATCGCCTCGATCCGCCGCGAACTGCCCGCCGACGCCACCCAGCAGCAGCTCGACGACGTCCTCGCCGAGCTGAACGCCGACCCGGGCTGCCACGGCTACATCGTCCAGCTGCCGCTGCCGGCGCACCTGGACACCCAGCGGGCCCTGGAGATGATCGACCCGGACAAGGACGCCGACGGCCTGCACCCGGTGAACCTGGGCCGGCTGGTGCTCGGCTACGACGGCCCGCTGCCCTGCACCCCGCGCGGCATCGTCGAGCTGCTCCGCCGGTACGACGTGCCGCTGCGCGGCGCCAACGTCGCCCTCGTCGGCCGGGGCAACACCGTCGGCCGCCCGCTCGGCCTGCTGCTCAACCGGCGCAGCGAGAACGCGACAGTCACCCTCTGCCACACCGGCACCCTCGACCTCGCCGCGCACACCCGCGCCGCCGACATCGTCATCGTCGCCGCCGGGGTGCCCGGCCTGCTCACCGCCGACATGATCACGCCGGGCGCCACCGTGGTGGACGTCGGCATCACCCGGGTGATCGGCGACGACGGCAAGGGCCGCTACACCGGCGACGTGGACCCGGAGGTGGCGCAGGTGGCCGGTCGGCTGGCCCCGATGCCCGGCGGTGTCGGGCCGATGACCCGGGCCATGCTGCTCACCAACGTCGTCGAACGCGCCGAGCGCGGCTGACCTCCCCCGCTCGTCTCGCCTGCTCGGCGGCAGTGCCCCGCAGCCGACCTCCCCGCCCGGCGCGCCACCCGCCGGGAACCGGGCGGTGGTGACGTTGGCCCCATCCCGGGGACGGTCGCCGCCCCTGGCCGAAACGGTGCCGGGGTGACTGTTACGGTCGGGAAAACCGACTGGTAGCAGGGAGTGGGACGACCATGGGTAAGAAGGTCACTGTCGTCGGGGCCGGCTTCTACGGCTCCACCACCGCACAGCGCCTGGCCGAGTACGACGTCTTCGACACCGTCGTCATCACCGACATCGTGGAGGGCAAGCCGGCGGGCCTCGCGCTGGACCTCAACCAGTCCCGCGCGGTCGAGGGCTTCGAGACCAAGGTCGTCGGCGTCACCACCGGCCCCAACGGCGAGGGCTACGAGGCCATCGAGGGCTCGGACGTCGTCGTGATCACCGCCGGTCTGCCCCGTAAGCCGGGCATGAGCCGGATGGACCTGCTGGAGACCAACGCCAAGATCGTGCGGCAGGTCGCCGAGAACGTCGCCAAGTACGCCCCGAACGCCGTCGTCATCGTGGTGTCCAACCCGCTCGACGAGATGACCGCGCTGGCCCAGCTCGCCACCCAGTTCCCCAAGAACCGGGTGCTCGGCCAGGCCGGCATGCTCGACACCGCCCGGTTCACCAACTTCGTCGCCGAGGCCCTCGACGTACCGGTGAAGTCGGTGAAGACGCTGACCCTCGGCTCGCACGGCGACACGATGGTCCCGGTGCCCTCGAAGAGCACCGTCGACGGCCGGCCGCTGCGCGACGCGATGCCCGCCGAGCAGATCGAGGAACTGGTCGTCAAGACCCGCAACGGTGGCGCCGAGGTCGTCGCGCTGCTCAAGACCGGTTCGGCGTACTACGCGCCGTCGGCCGCCGCCGCCCGGATGGCGCGGGCCGTGGCCGAGGACTCCGGCGCGGTCATGCCGGTCTGCGCCTGGGTCGACGGCGAGTACGGCATCGCCGGGGTTTACCTGGGCGTCGAGGCCGAGATCGGCGCCGAGGGCGTGAAGCGGGTCGTCGAGACCGACCTGGACGCCGACGAGCTGGCCAGCCTCAAGGAGGCCGCCGAGGCCGTCCGCGCCAAGCAGGCCGACGTCGCCAACATGTGATCCACTGAACCATCCGCCGCAGGGGCGGGACGGCTCCCGCCGTCCCGCCCCTGCGCCGTCCCCGCCCACCGTCCCGCCCCGCCGGCCGCCCTCTCCGCCGATCGCCCGGCCCGGCCCGCCCCCGCGCCGGGGCGGGGCGGCCGGGGCGGGGCGGGCCCGATCAGCGCCGGGGCGGGCGGGGAGAGCGGGGGAGGGGAGAGAGGGTGGGGGTGTCGGCGAGTTGGTCGAGAGCAGGGTGGTGCGCCAGCGGCGGGAGGTTGCCGGGTAAGCCCCGTGGGCGCAGGCGGGGCCCGGGTCACGTGCACCAGCAGGTCGCCGGTGAGCAGGACGCGGCCGTCGCCGGTGTCGACCAGCACGGACTGGTGGCCGGGGGTGTGCCCCGGGTGGGCAGCGGACGTACCCCCGGGGTGAGGGGGGCGTCACCGTCGACCACCCGGAGCTGGCCGGCGGTGCGCAACGGCGCGACCAGGCCGGCCGGCGGCCCCGGGTTGATGCTCTCCACGGCCGGTCGCCCCGGTGAATGCCTTGCGCAGGGCTGGAAGAACGGTCGGTGAGGGCGTTGACCGTGATAGACCCGAGGGTGCGGCTGGCCGGCATCCGGTGATCCTGCCAGGGCCGGCCGTGGCCCACCCGGCGTTTTTCCGCCGGCCGGGGCCGCCGGGTGGAGGCCGGCTCGGTGCCGCCGACCGGTTTCCAGTACGCTCGTACTGCTTGAGCACGTGTCCCCCGAGAGGAGCGCCGGCCGATGGCGAAGATCAAGGTAAACAACCCGGTCGTGGAGCTCGACGGCGACGAGATGACCCGGATCATCTGGAAGCAGATCCGCGAGCAGCTGATCCTGCCCTACCTCGACGTCGACCTGCACTACTACGACCTGTCGATCCAGCACCGGGACGCCACCGACGACCAGGTGACCATCGACGCCGCGAACGCCATCAAGGAGCACGGCGTCGGCGTCAAGTGCGCCACCATCACCCCGGACGAGGCCCGGGTGGAGGAGTTCGGCCTCAAGAAGATGTGGCGGTCGCCGAACGGCACCATCCGTAACATCCTCGGCGGCGTGGTCTTCCGCGAGCCGATCATCATGTCGAACGTGCCGCGGCTCGTCCCGGGCTGGACCAAGCCGATCATCATCGGCCGGCACGCGCACGGCGACCAGTACAAGGCCACCGACTTCGTGGTCCCCGGTCCGGGCACGGTCACCATCACCTACACCCCGGCCGACGGCGGCACCCCGATGGAGATGGAGGTCGCCAACTTCCCCGGCGGCGGCATCGCCATGGGCATGTACAACTACGACGAGTCGATCCGGGACTTCGCCCGCGCCTCGTTCCGGTACGGCCTGGACCGCAACTACCCGGTCTACATGTCGACCAAGAACACCATCCTCAAGGCGTACGACGGCCGGTTCAAGGACCTCTTCGCCGAGGTGTTCGAGAACGAGTTCAAGGACGAGTTCGCCGCCGCCGGCCTCACCTACGAGCACCGGCTCATCGACGACATGGTCGCCGCCGCGCTCAAGTGGGAGGGCGGCTACGTCTGGGCCTGCAAGAACTACGACGGTGACGTGCAGTCCGACACCGTCGCGCAGGGCTTCGGCTCGCTCGGCCTGATGACCTCCGTGCTGCTCTCCCCGGACGGCCGTACCGTCGAGGCGGAAGCCGCCCACGGCACCGTCACCCGGCACTACCGGCAGTACCAGAAGGGCGAGAAGACCTCGACCAACCCGATCGCCTCGATCTACGCCTGGACCCGGGGCCTCGCCCACCGGGGCAAGCTGGACGGCACCCCGGCGGTCACCGAGTTCGCCGACACGCTGGAGCAGGTCATCGTCGACACCGTCGAGAGCGGCCAGATGACCAAGGATCTCGCGCTGCTGATCTCGCGGGACGCCCCGTGGCAGACCACCGACGAGTTCATGAACACCCTCGACGAGAACCTGGCGCGCAAGCTCGGCGCCTGAGCATCGCCCGTACCCACGGAACCCGCCGGCGGACCGCCGGCGGGTTCCGTCGTCTCCGGTGCGACGCCCGCGCACCGCGGTGTCCCGCAGCCGCCACCCGTCCGGGTGACGGCCGCGTCACCGGCCCGGAAACAGGTCGTTGAGCTGGGTGGACGTGGTGCCAGTCGCGTCCAGGGAGGTTGTCGTCGGTCGCCGCACGGCACCGGTGCCGACCGGCCAGCCTTCCCGGCTGTCGAGCACAGCCAGCCGTCCCTTCCCCGCGGGGGGCCCTGTTCCGGGGCCCCCCGCGCCCTGCCTCCGGGGTCAGGCGGCGCGTAGCAGTTCGGCGGCCCGCTCGGGGGCGATGTCGTTGATGAAGACCCCCATGCCCGACTCGGAACCGGCCAGGTACTTCAGCTTGTCCCTCGCCCGCCGGACGCTGAACAGTTGCAGGTGCAGGTGGCCCAGCTCCCGGTCGATCCGCACCGGCGCCTGGTGCCAGGCGGCGATGTACGGCATGGGCAGGTCGAACAGCCCGTCGAACCGGCGCAGCACGTCCAGGTAGAGCGGGCCGAAGGCGTCCCGCTCGGCGTCGTCGAGCGCCGGGATGTCCGGCACCGGCCGGTGCGGCGCGACGTGCACCTCGAACGGCCAGCGGGCCGCCGCCGGCACGTACGCCGTCCAGTGCCCGTTGGCGGCGACCACCCGGTCACCGTCGGCGCGTTCGGCGGCGAGCACGTCGGCGTAGAGGTTGCCGCCGCCGGTGCGCTCCGCGTGCCGGCGGGCCGCCGCCAGCAGCGACCGGGTACGCGGCGTGACGAACGGGTACGCGTAGATCTGGCCGTGCGGGTGGTGCAGGGTCACCCCGATCTCCACGCCCCGGTTCTCGAAGCAGAACACCTGCTCCACCCCGGGCAGCGCGCCGACGGCCGTGGTCCGGTCGGCCAACGCGTCCAGCACCAGCCGGACCCGGGTGGGGGAGAGGCTGGCGAAGGACGCCTCGTGGTCGTCGGTGAAGCAGACCACCTCGCAGCGCCCCTGGCCGGGACGGACCGGGGTGAACGCGGTGATCTCGGCCGGCTCGTCGGCGATCCGTTGGCTCAGCGAGGGGAACCGGTTCTCGAAGACCGCCACGTCGTAGTCGGGCGCGGGGATCTCGCTGTGCCGGTCCCCCCGCGACGGGCACAGCGGGCACTGGTCGGCCGGTGGGAGGAAGGTCCGGGTCTGCCGGTGCACCGCCACCGCCACCCACTCGTCGGTGAGCGGGTCGTAGCGCAGCTGGGAGGCGGGCGGGGGCGGCGGCAGCTCCCGCCGGTCCGGCTGGTCCCGGACGGCGTCGTCGCGCTCGTCGAAGTAGATCAGCTCGCGGCCGTCGGCCAACTCGATCGCCGTACGCTTCACCGCGTCGTCTCCCGCCCGGTCGCCCGGCCCGTGCCTGTCACGATCACCAGTTCGCCCACCTTCTCGTCGATCACCCGGCGCGCCTCGGGGGCCAACCGGTCGTCGCTGACCAGCACGTCGGCGGCACTCAGGCCGACGATGGAGGAGATGCCGACGGTGCCCCACTTGGTGTGGTCGGCGAGGACGACCAGCCGGTCGGCGGCCTCCACCAGGGCCCGGTCGGTCTCCGCCTCCATCAGGTTCGGGGTGGTGAAGCCGGCCCGCTCGGTGATCCCGTGCACGCCGAGGAAGAGCAGGTCCAGGTGCAGCGAGCGGATGGCCTCCACGGCCAGCGGGCCGACCAGCGCGTCGGACGGGGTGCGTACCCCGCCGGTCAGCACCACGGTCTGGTCGGGGCGGCCGGCGGTGTGCAGGATCTCGGCCACCGGCAGCGAGTTGGTCACCACGGTCAGCCCCGGCACGTCGACCAGGCGGCGGGCCAGCTCGGCGGTGGTGGTGCCGGCGGAGAGGGCGACCGCCGCACCCGGGCGGACCAGTTCGGCGGCCCGGGTGGCGATCGCGGCCTTCTCGGCGGACTGCCGGACGGACTTGGCGTGGAAGCCCGGTTCGTCGGTCGAGCCCGGGTCGGTGACGGTGGCCCCGCCGTGCACCTTGGCCAGCAGGCCCCGGTCGTGCAGCGCGTCCAGGTCACGCCGGATGGTCATGTCGGAGACACCGAACTCGGCGGCCAGCTCGGTGACCCGGACACCACCGGCGGTGCGGACCCGGTCGAGGATGGTCGCCTGTCGCTGCCGCGCCAGCATCGCCGTACCTCCCGGGCCCCCGCACCTGCACGCGCTCGAACGTGTTCCAACAAGATTGAACACTAGCGCGCAGCAGGCAGCGGCGGAAGTGGAACCCCCGAGGTCAGGCGGACGGCAGCCGCGGCTCCACCCACCCGGTCTCGGTCAGATGGGTCATCACCGCCTGCACCGCCTCGTCGATGCTCTGGTCGGTGGTGTCGACCACCAGATCGGCATCGGTCGGCGTCTCGTACGGGTCGTCGATGCCGGTCATCCCGGTGAGCAGGCCGGCGCGGGCGCGGGCGTACAGACCCTTGCGGTCGCGCTGCTCGCACACCTCCAACGGGGTGGCCACGTGCACCAGCAGGAAACCCGCCCCGGCCGACCGGGCCATCTCCCGCACGGCGGCCCGCGCCTGCGCGTACGGGGCGATCGGGCAGCAGATCCCCACCCCCCGGTGCCGGGCGATCTCGGCCGCCACCCAGCCGATCCGGCGGACGTTGGCGTCCCGGTCGGCCCGGCTGAAGGTCAACCCGGCCGACAACTCCCGGCGCACCACGTCGCCGTCGAGCAGGGTGATCGTCCGGTCGCCCTGCTCCCGCAGCAGATCGGCCAGGCCCCGGGCGATGGTCGACTTGCCGGAGCCGGAGAGCCCGGTGAGGAAGACCACCAGCCCCCGGTGCCGGCGCGGCGGACGGGCCCGGCTCAGCTCCTTGGCCACCGCCGGCGGGGTGTGCCACTCGGGCAACGGGAAACCCCGGTCGAGCAGGTCGTCGATCTCCGCCTCGCTCAGCGCCAGCTTGCGGTTGCGCGGCGGGATGTCGTCCCGCCAGCGCCACTGGCCGTCCCGGCTGTCGTAGGCCAGCTCGCGGGGGACCAGCACCCGCAGCCCCGCTCCGGAGAGCATGCCGCCGGTGGAGAGCAGGTGGGTCACCCCGTAGGCGGCGGAGATCCGGGCCCGCAGCAGCGCGTCGCTGATCTCGTCGGCCCGGCGGGGCAGCGGGACGGCGACCAGCGTCGCCGGGGGCATCCGGTCGCGGGCGGCGAAGATGCTGCGGACCAGGGCCTCGGTGGGCAGCCCACCCGCGCCGTCCTCGCCGACCGGGATCATCACCAGCAGATGCGCGCCGAGGGTACGGGCCGCGTGCGCGATCTGCGCCAGCTGCGGCCGGTGCAGCGGCCGGTCGGCGATCACCCCGAGCACCCGGCCCGGCGGCAGCAGCGGGCGTACCTCGTCCGGGCCCCGGCGCAGCCGCTGGAACGGGCCGTGCCCGCCGTCGCCGAGCCGGCGCACCGGGCCGCCCAGCCCGGCCACGCCCTCGCGGACCGACCAGACGTCGGTCACCTCCAGGCCGGCCACCGGGGCGCCCTCGCCGTCGGTGAGCACCAGCGTCCGCCGGCCCGGGTCGGCCGGGTCCAGCCCGTCGGCGACGGCGGTGGGCACCTGGAGGGTCACCGGGACCGGCCAGGACGTGCCGTCGGCCAGTCGACCGCGACGCTGCAGGGAGGCCAGGTCGGCGCGGGTCATGAAGCCGGCCAGCGGGGTGTACGCCCCACTCAGCAACAACTCCAGATCGGCCAGCTCACCGGGGCGCGGCGCGTACGCGGGGGCGTCCCGCAGCACGTCCTCGGGCAGCACTGAACCGTTGCTCATCCGTACCCCTCACTCGCTGGCCGGCTCACAGTTTCTCAGCCGGCCGGCGATCGGTCGAGAGCGCCACTCCACTGCCGACCCGGAAGTGGATCATCGGCGGCCTGTCCCGACCGGTCGTTGGGGGGAGTCAACCGGTCGGGACCAGGGACGCGGCACCGAACGAGACGGCGAATCGCTGACACCAGATGGTGACACTGGTCAGCTCGGCGAGGTCGGTGCCGGCCGGGACGGCGTACGCCTGGTCACCCCGGTTGCCCTTGAGCCGGCCCAGCTCCGCCCGGCGGCCGTCGTCGAAGACGTGCCAACCGGCTCGGCCGGTGCGGACCGGCTGGTCGGAGAGCCAGATCCGCAGGTCCGGGCCGTTGGAGGTGTCCAGCCCGACCAGTTCCAGCCGGTGCCGACCGTCGGCGGTGCGGACGATCCGGGCGGTGCCCGAGGTGTCGTGTTCGTGACTGACGAACTCACCCCGGCTGACCAGCACCGGGCGGGTGGCCGTCGGACTGGTCGCGGGCGTCGCCCGGGGCAGGACGGCCGGCGGGGCGGCGGGCGCGCTCCCGGTCGGGGCGGCATCCTCCACTCCGGAGAGCCGTTCGTCGACCTGGCGGTCGGTCACCACCTTCCAGGGCTGGAACCAGTACAGCCCGAAGGCGGCCCCGATGCCGATGACGGCGACGGCGACCCAGGTCAGCGGGGTACGGAACAGGCGACGGGACATGCCGCCCAGTCTCGCCGGACAACGGCGGCCGGTCACCGCCCGACGCCGTTACGAAAGCCTTACCGTCGCCGGACATCCACGATCCATAGCTCATTCATAGGTCGTTCATATCGACTTTCCGGTCCGGTCACCTTGGCTGCCTGCGACCCTTTCGCGACCAGAAAGCGCCCACCGCATGCGACCACGGTTCCCCCGCCGGACCCCCAGAGCCGATCCGTCCACCGCCACCGAACCCTCCGCCGGAGGGCATCGCGAGTCGTCGACCCGGCACGGCGACACCGACCACACCGGCCACGCCCTACGGGCGCCGAGCAAGCTGCACGCGTTCAACCGGTACGAGATCAAGTACCTGGTCGAGACGACGAGGGTGCCGGCGTTGCGGGCCGCACTCGCCGCCCGGATGGTGCCCGACGCGCACGGCGGTGACGGTGGTTACGGCGTCTGGAGCGTCTACTACGACACCACCGACCTGCGGTTCTACTGGGAGAAGATCGAAGGGCTGAAGTTCCGTCGCAAGCTGCGGGTACGCCATTACGGCGACCGGTCCGGCGTGACCGACGACGGGACCGTGCACGTCGAGATCAAGCAGCGGGTCAACCGGGTCACCCAGAAGCGCCGGATCGCGGTGCCGTACCGGGTGGCCCGCCGGCTCTGCGACGAGCGGGTCATGATCGAACACGACCCCTCCCAACGCGGCTTCGTCGAGGAGGTGCTGGAACTCGTCTCCGGCCTCGACCTGCGCCCGGTGGCGATGACCGGCTACCAGCGTGAGGCGTTCGTCGGCCAGGAGGCCGACCTGGGCCTGCGGGTCACCCTCGACCACCGGGTACGCGGCCGGGACCGCGACTTCCACCTCGGCGCGGACGCCGAGAACCGCCTGATCATCCCGGCCTCGAAGTCGATCGTCGAGGTCAAGGCGAACGAACGGGTTCCGTACTGGCTCACCGACCTGGCCGGCCGGGCCGAGCTGTCGGTGGTGCGGGTCTCCAAGTACTGCCAGAGCGTCGAGGCGTTCGGCCGGGTGCCGCGCTCGATCTTCCACGTCCAGGACGCCGACCCCGCCGCCGAGTTGGCGGCCCCCACCCCGAGAAACGAGGCCTGAACCCCGATGGACATCACGTTCCAGGACCTGTCCGGCACCTTCAGCGCGGGCGACATCGCCCTCACGCTGTCCCTGTCCTTCCTGCTCAGCGCGATGATCGGCTGGGTCTACCGGGCCACCCACCGCAACGTGTCGTACAGCCAGTCGTACGTCCAGACGCTGATCATCCTGGGCATGCTGATCTCGCTGATCATGCTGGTGGTGGGCTCCAACATCGCCCGCGCGTTCGCCCTGGTCGGCGCGCTGTCGGTGGTGCGGTTCCGCAACGCCATCAAGGAGACCCGCGACGTCGGCTTCATCTTCCTGGTGATGGGCGTCGGGATGGCCTGCGGCACCCGGTTCTACAGCCTGGCCGTCGCCGCCGCCGTGGCGATCAGCCTGATCATCGTGGTGATGTACCGGTTCAACTGGTTCGCGCTGAACGTGCAGCGGCAGGTGGTCAAGGTCCAGGTCCCGGCCGGTGGCAACCACACCGCCGACATCCAGGACGTGCTGGTCCGGCACACCACCGAGTTCGAGCTGGTCAGCATGGAGACGATCCGGGCCGGTGCGCTCACCGAGATGACGTACACGGTCCGGTTGAAGAAGGGCGGCGAGCCGGGCGACCTGATCAGCGCGCTCAGCGAGCGGACCTCGGGCCAGCGGGTGACCGTGCTGACCGGCTACGACCAGACGGACCTGTGATGGCGCAGTCCCTGCGTACCCGGTCGGTTCTGCCGCGCCGGCTGCGTCGCCGGCTGCCGGTCCGGGTGCGGCAGAACTGGAAGCTGCTCACCACCTGCGCGGCGTTCCTCGCCGTGCTGACCCTGGTGCTGGGCACGGAACGGATCCGCCCCTACGTGACCAGCACCGGGGACTCCGGGGGCGACGTGGTGAGCGTGGACGTCGCCGGCACCGTCGATCTCTTCGACCCCGGGCGGGCGCACGAGATCTCGCTGACCTTCCGGGACGCGGACTACGAGCGGATGCTCGACGGGTACTGGAAGGAGGGTGAGAAGGGGTACGTCGAGGCCGACCTCACCGTCGACGGGACCACGATCCCCAGCGTGGGCATCCGACTCAAGGGCAACTCGACGCTCGGCCAGCTCAGCTGGAAGGGCGAGACACGCGGCTTCGGCGGCAGGGAGGGCGGCGGCGGGCCGCGACCGGACGGTGGGTTCCCCGGGGGTCCGCCCGACGGGCTGCCCGAAGGGTTCCCCGGTGGGCTGCCCGAAGGGGGACCGCCGGCCGGTGCTGCCCCCGGTGGCCAGCAGCAGCCCGGTGGCGGTCAGCAGCCCGGTGGTCTTCCCGGTGGTCAGCAGCAGGGTGGTCAGCAGCCCGGTGGCGGCCAGTTTCCCGGTGGGATGACCCGGATGGCGTTGAAGGCCGAGGAGCCGGAGACGCTGCCGTGGCTGATCAGCTTCGACGAGTTCGTCGACGGCCGGCGCTACCAGGGGCACCGGGAGGTGGCCGTGCGGGTGGGCGGCATGGGCGGCGGTTCGACGGTGCTCAACGAGGCCCTGTCGCTGTCGCTGCTCGACGCCACGGGTGAGCCCGCGCAGCGGTACGCGTACTCCTCGTTCAGCGTCAACGACCGGCCCACCACCGCCCGGCTGCTGGTCGAGCACCCGGACGAACACTTCGCCGATCAGATGGACGGCACGGGGGTGCTCTACAAGTCGTTGGCCAGCGGCAGCTTCACCGACCAGGGTGACGATCCGACCGAGTACGCCGACGACTTCAAGCAGATCACCATGAAGGGCAGCCAGGACCTGCAACCGGTGATGAACCTGATCCGGTGGGTGAACTCGGCAAGCGACGAGGAGTTCGCCGCGCACCTCGCCGACAGGGTCGACGTGGCGTCCTTCGCCCGGTACGTCGCGTTGCAGAATCTGCTGCTCAACTTCGACGACATGGCCGGCCCGGGGAAGAACTACTACCTCTGGTACGACCTGGGGACGAAGAAGTTCAGCGTGATCAGCTGGGACCACAACCTGACCTTCAGCGGCAACGCCAGCCAGGGCCCGCACGACAGCGGCGGGTTGGGCATGGGCCGGGGCGGCCCCGGCGCGGCCGGTGCCGACGGCGCGGCCCCGGGCCAGGCCGCACCGGGCGGGACCGGTCAGCAACCCGGGCAACCGGGTCTGCCCGCCGGCCAGGCCGGACAGCCGGCCGGACCGGGCGCCCGGGGTGCTGCCGACGGGGGTGGTCCGCGCGGCGGGATGATGACGGGCCACAAGCTCAAGGAGCGCTTCCTCGCCGACGACGCCTTCAAGGAGACCTACGAGGACGCCTACCGGGAGCTGTACCAGCAGGTCTACGGCAGCGGGAAGGCGGCGGAGTCGCTCACCGCGATCAGCACGACGCTGAAGGGCGTCGAGGGGGTCGACGCCGCCGCCGTCGACTCCGACGCGGCCCGGCTGCGTACCCTCATCGGCCAGCGGACCGAGAGCCTGGCCAAGCACGAGGTGATCGCCCGGAGCTGAAGCCGACGGGACGCGGGCCGGCACCGGGCCCGCGTCCCGTCCCGACCTCAGGGAAGTCCCCGGGCGATTCCGGATACCCGCCAGGGTGGGCGCTCCCTAGGCTGGCGGACGTGACACTGATCGCGACCGAGTCGCTCACCAAGACGTACGGAGGCCGGGTCACCGCGCTGGCCGACCTGACCGTCGCGGTCGAGCCGGGGATCATCGGTCTGGTCGGCGCGAACGGCGCCGGCAAGTCGACCCTGATCAAGATTCTGCTGGGCCTGCTCCCGCCGACCAGCGGACGGGTCTCCGTGCTCGACCTCGACCCCACCACCGATCCGGCGGCGGTCCGCGCCCGGGTCGGCTACATGCCCGAACACGAGGCGCTTCCACCCGACCTCTCCGCCGCCGAACTCGTCACCCACCTCGGGCGGATGAGCGGCCTGCCCCGCACGGTGGCCCGCGAGCGAGCCTCCGAGACGCTGCGCCACGTCGGCCTCTACGAGGAGCGGTACCGCCCGCTGGGCGGCTACTCCACCGGTATGAAGCAGCGCGTCAAGCTCGCCCAGGCCCTGGTGCACGACCCGGACCTGCTGCTGCTCGACGAGCCCACCAACGGGCTCGACCCGGCCGGCCGGGACGCCATGCTCGCCCTGGTCCACCGGATCGGCACCGAGTTCGGCATCTCCGTCCTGGTCTGCTCGCACCTGCTCGGCGAGGTGGAGCGGATCTGCGACACCCTGGTCGCCATCGACGGCGGGCGGCTGCTGCGCGCCGACCGGATCGACGCGATGACCTCGGCCACCGACCTGCTCGCCGTCGAGGTCAGCGAGGGCACCGACCAGTTGGCCGGCCGGCTCGCCGCGCTCGACCTGCCGGTGACCCGCGACGGCCGGATGCTGCTCGTCCCGCTGGCCGACGAGCGTACCTACGACCTGATCCTCGGCGCGGTCGCCGAGCTGGACCTGCCGCTGCACCGGCTGGACCAGCGCCGGCACCGGGTGGCCGAACTCTTCGCCCCGAGGGAGCCCAGCAATGTCTGAGCCGACCGGCGTCATCCACGACATCGGCTACCAGCGGTACACCGGCCCGAGGCTGGGCCGCCGGCACGTCTTCGGTGCGCTCTACCTGCACGGCCTGCGGACGGTCTTCGGGCTGGGCCGCAGCGCCAAGGCGAAGATCTTCCCCTGGCTGGTGGTCGGCATCGTGACCGTGGTGGCCGCCGGCCTCACCGCCGTCCGCAGCCAGATCGGCGAGGTGGTGATGACGTACGCCCAGTTCGCCGACGCGATGAGCTGGCTGGTCATCTTCTTCGTCGCGGTGGCCGCCCCCGAGCTGGTCTCCCGGGACCTGCGCAGCGGCGTGCTCCCGCTGTACTTCTCCCGGCCGCTGCCGCGCGACGACTACGCGCTGGCCAAGCTGCTGTCCCTGACCAGCGCGCTGTGGCTGCTGCTGGGCGGGCCGCAACTGGTGATGTTCCTGGGGGCGGCGTTCACCACCCCCGACGGCCTGCGCGGGACCTGGAACGAGCTGCTGGACCTGCTGCCCGGCCTGCTCTACGCCGGGCTGTGGGCGGTGGTCTTCGCCGCGATCGGGCTGCTGGTCGCCTCGCTCACCGGCAAGCGGGCCTTCGCCGCCGGTGGGATCGTGGCGGTCTTCCTGATGACCACCCCGATCGTCGGGGTGCTGTCGATCCTGCCCTCGCAGGCCGTCAACGAGCTGGCCCTCCTGGCCTCCCCGTCGACGCTGGTGCAGGGGGTCGGCTCGTGGGCGTTGCAGGACCTGCTCTACCCGGGTGCCGGCACCGGCCCGCCGATCGGCGGTTTCGGCCCGGTCTACGCGGTCGTCACCGCGCTGCTGGTCGCCGCCTGCACCGCCCTGCTGCTGCTGCGATACCGGAAGGTGGCCGCCCGATGACCACACTCGACACCGACGCCCGGCCGGTGGCCACCACCAGCACCCTGGATCTCGCCGGGGTCTCCCGCTGGTACGGCAACGTGGTGGCGGTCAACGACGTCACCATGCGGCTCGGCCCCGGGGTGACCGGCCTGCTCGGCCCGAACGGCGCCGGCAAGACCACCCTGCTGCACATGATGGCCGGCTTCCTCGCCCCGTCCCGGGGCACGCTCACCCTCGACGGGGAGTCCACCTGGCGCAACCCGGCCGTCTACCGCCGGCTGGGGCTGGTCAGCGAGCGGGAGGCGGTGCACTCGTTCCTCACCGCCCGCGAGTTCGTGCTGGCCAGCGCGAAGCTGCACCGGCTGCCCGACCCGGAGGCCGCCGCCCGCCGGGCGATCGAGCTGGTCGAGATGACCGACGCGCAGGACCGCCGGATCGGCACGTACTCCAAGGGGATGCGGCAACGTACCCGGGTGGCCGCCGCACTGGTGCACGACCCGCAGGTGCTGCTGCTCGACGAGCCGTTCAACGGGATGGACCCGCGCCAGCGGCTGCACATGATGGGCCTGCTGCACTCCCTCGGCGACGCCGGGCGGACGATCCTGTTCAGCTCGCACATCCTGGAGGAGGTCGAGCAGGTCTCCGGCACGGTGCAGGTGATGGTGGCCGGCCGGCTGGCCGCCTCCGGCGACTTCCGGACCATCCGCCGGCTGATGACCAACCGGCCGCACGTCTTCGCGGTCCGCTCCACCGACGACCGGGCGTTGGCGGTGGCGCTGATGGCCGACCCGTCGGTCGCGGGCGTCGAACTGGACAAGACCGGCCTGACCGTACGCGCCGGCGACTACGGCGCGTTCACCCGGGCGCTGCCCAAGATCGCGCTCGCCCGGCAGATCCGGGTCCGGCAGTTGACCCCCGAGGACGAATCCCTGGAGAGCGTCTTCTCCTACCTGGTGGAGGCCTGATGTCGACCGTTTCCTGGATCACCGCGCGCGGGCTGTTCGGCCGTCGCCGGTTCCTCATGCTGCTGCCGCTGCCGGCGGTGCTGGTGCTGCTCGCCGTCCTGTGCCGGTCGCTCGGGGTGGACCCGGGCCAGTGGGCCCCGCCGGTGCTGGTCGGCCTCGGGCTGGCCGTGGTGCTGCCGGTGGTCGCGCTCATCGTCGGCACCGGCGTGCTGGGCGCGGAGATCGACGACGGCACCGTGGTGCACATCCTGACCAAGCCGCTGCCCCGCTGGCAGATCGTGCTGCCGAAACTCGCGGTGGCCGCCGGGGTCAGCGCGGTCACCGTCGCCGTGCCGCTCTACGTCGCGGGCGTGCTCGCCGATTCGGTACGCCTCGGCCTGGGCCTGGTCGCCGCCTCGGCGCTCGGCGCGCTGGCCTACTCGGCGCTGTTCCTGGCGCTCAGCCTGGTCACCCGGCGGCCGGTGCTGCTCGGCCTGGTCTACGTGCTGATCTGGGAGGGGTTGCTGGGCAACTTCGTCAGCGGCACCCGGGTGCTGTCGATCCAGCAGTGGGTGATCGCCCTGGCCGACAAGATCGCCCCCACCGACCTGCTGTCGACCACCGTGTCGGTGCCGGTGGCGGCGGTGCTGACCGCCCTGGTCAGCGTCGGCTTCACCGTGCTGGCCATCGACCGGCTCCGCTCCTTCAGCATCGCCGGCGAAACCAGCTGACCCGGCCCGGCCGGTCCTGCCCGGCCGGCCGATGATCGACACGATTGCGCCGATGTGGCGGTATCCACTCGCCTGGATACCGCCACATCGGCCATCTGGCGCCAACCCGCCGACCCGCCTCAGAAGGCGCTGGCGATGACGAGTTCGGGGGTGCGGTCGGGGAGCAGGTCCAGGGTGGTGATCCGGCCGGCGGCGCGCACGTCGTCGGCGACCAGGGTGAGCTGGTCGAGCAGGGCGGCCGGGCCCAGCGCCTCGGCCAGCGGGATCTCCGCCCGCATCGACAGCTTGCGTTCCGACTTGGCCCGGCGCACCTGGGCCAGGGCGTCCCCGGCCAGCCGGAACAACGCCGGGTCACCGGTGCCGGTGATCGCCCGCCCCACCTCGTACGTGGTGGGCCAGGTGGCCCGGTGCACCGAGCCGTACCGCCACCACGACCAGACCTCCTCGGTCACGTACGGCAGCACCGGGGCGAACAGCCGCAACTGCACCGACAGGGCGGTGGCGAGCGCCGCCCGGGCCGAGTCGGCACCCGGCCCGGTGCCGTAGGCGCGTTCCTTCACCAACTCGATGTAGTCGTCGCAGAACCGCCAGAAGAACGCCTCGGTGACCTGCAACGCGGTCGTGTGGTCGTACCCGTCGAAGGCGGTGGTCGCGGTGGCGACCACGGTGGACAGTTCGGCGAGCAGGGCGGTGTCCAGCGGGGTGGTCGCCGGGGTGCGCAGCGCGTCGGCGGCACCCAGCCCGAGCGCGAACTTCGACGCGTTGAGCAGCTTGGTGGCCAGCCGCCGCCCCACCCTGATCTGCGCCGGGTCGAAGGCCAGGTCCATGCCGGGCCGGCCGTTGGCCGCCCAGTAGCGCACCGCGTCCGAGCCGTGCTGTTCCAGCAGCGCCATCGGGGTGACCACGTTCCCCTTGGACTTGGACATCTTCTTGCGGTCCGGGTCGAGGATCCAGCCGGAGAGCAACGCGTCCCGCCAGGGCAACACCCCGTGCTCCAGGTGGGCGCGCACGACGGTGCCGAAGAGCCAGGTCCGGATGATCTCCTGCCCCTGCGGGCGTAGGTCCATCGGGAAGATCCGGTCGAACAACTCCGGGTCGGTCTCCCAGCCGCCGACGATCTGCGGGGTCAACGAGGAGGTGGCCCAGGTGTCCAGCACGTCCGGGTCACCGACGAACCCGCCGGGCACGCCGCGCTGCGACTCGTCGTAGCCGGGCGGCGGTTCACCCGACGGGTCGACCGGCAGCGACGCCTCGTCCGGTGTGAGAGGGTTGGCATGGTCCGGCTCGCCAAAGGCGTCGAGCCGGTACCACACCGGCACCGGCACCCCGAAGAAGCGCTGCCGGCTGACCAGCCAGTCCCCGGTCAGCCCGCCCACCCAGTGCGCGTACCGGTGCCCCATGTGCTCCGGCACCCAGCGCAGCTCGTCGCCCCGGGCCAGCAGCTCCGCCCGCAGTCCGGCGTCCCGGCCGCCGTTGCGCAGGTACCACTGCCGGGTCGAGACGATCTCCAGCGGCCGGTCGCCGCGCTCGTAGAACTTCACCGGATGGGTGATCTCGCGCGGCTCACCCACCAGGTCACCGGCCCCGCGCAGCAGCTCCACCACGGCCCGCCGGGCGGCGTTGACCGACTGCCCGGAAAGCGCGGCGTAGGGTCCGGCCGGCACGCCGGCCGGCGGCTCGGCCAGCAGCCGGCCGTCCCGGCCGATCACCACCCGGGTCGCCAGGTCGAGGTCCCGCCACCAGGTCACGTCGGTCAGGTCGCCGAACGTGCAGACCATCGCGACGCCGGTGCCCTTCGCCGGGTCCGCCAGCGGGTGCGCGCGCACCGGCACCCCGACCCCGAACACGGGGGTACGCACGGTCGCGCCCACCAGGTCGGCGTACCGCTCGTCGTCGGGGTGGCAGACCACCGCCACACAGGCCGGCAGCAGCTCCGGCCGGGTGGTGTCGATCAGCACCTCCCGCCCGTCCGGCCCGGTGAACCGCAGCCGGTGGTACGCCCCGGGGCGCTCCCGGTCCTCCAGTTCCGCCTGGGCCACGGCGGTGCCGAACCCGACGTCCCAGAGCGTCGGCGCCTGCGCCTGGTACGCCTCACCCCGGGCCAGGTTGCGCAGGAACATCCGTTGCGAGGTGGCCCGCGCCGCCCGCCCGATCGTGGTGTACGTCAACGACCAGTCCACCGACAGCCCGAGCCGCCGCCAGAGCGCCTCGAAGACCTGCTCGTCGTCGGCGGTCAACCGCGCGCACAGCTCGACGAAGTTGCGGCGGGAGATCGGCGTCGGCTCCCGGCGGCGGGCCTCGGTGACCGGGGCGTCGGGCGGCTGCCACGCCGGGTCGTACGGCAGGGAGGGGTCGCAGCTCACCCCGTAGACGTTCTGCACCCGGCGTTCGGTGGGCAGGCCGTTGTCGTCCCAGCCCATCGGGTAGAACACGTTGCGCCCGCGCATCCGCTGGAACCGGGCCACCGTGTCGGTGTGCGTGTACGAGAAGACGTGCCCCATGTGCAGCTCGCCGGATACGGTCGGTGGCGGGGTGTCGATGGCGTACACGTCGTCGCCGCGACCGTGCCGACGCGGGGTCCCCGCCGTCGACCCGCGACCCGCTACGGTCGCCTTCTCCCGGTCGAACGCGTACGTGCCCTCCTCCTGCCAGCGGCGCGCCCAGCGCTCCTCGATGCCGTCCAGGGTGGGACGTTCGGGAACACCGGCGCGGGCCGTCCTCGCCGTATCAGTCATCGGTCGATGGTAGGCAGCCGTCGACCTTCCGCCCACGGCTTTACCGTGCACGCCGGCAGTACCGCACCGGGTGCCCGGCGTGCGCCCCGCCCCGGCTACCGGTTCGAGGAGCCGGTGGGTGGGGCGAGCAGCGGCCCCTTGGTGGCGATCTGGAAGTCGAGCCCGGTGCGGCCGTTGACCCGGTCGAGGATCACCGAGACCGGCGCGTAGGTGTTCTTCTCGTTGGGGTTGGTGCAGGGCCCCTCGCCGTCGTCACCGTTGCTCAGGATGCCCAGGGCCCGCCCGTCGGACTCGGTGAACAGCGGGCCGCCGCTGTCACCCGGCCGGGCGCACACCCGTACGTCGATGCCGCCACTGGCCTTGCCGATGACCTCGCCGCAGCGGGTGCCCGGCAGGTAGCCGGCCCCCGCGCCCGAGTCGACGTACTGCTCGCCGGCCTTCGGGGTGTACGCCGAGCCGGTGGCGCAGACCACCCAGCCGGCCTGCACGGCGGAGTACGCGGTGACGCCGGTGATCGGCACGTCGCGGCTGCCCCTGCTGGCGCAGGCCGGATTGTCGGCCACGCACCAGTAGTTGACCAGGCTCGGCGTGCTGCCGACACCGCGCCTCGGGTACGCCCAGCGGGTGCTGGCCCCCTCGGCGTAGGGCAGGACCGAGTAGTCGTAGGGGAACGCGTTCTCGGCCAGCACCGGGTTGGTCGACTCGATGCCCACCGGCACCTTCGGCCCGAGGAACTGGTGCCAGGTGTCGTCCACGCGCTGGTGCCGGCCGCCGACCACGCAGTGCCCGGCGGTCAGCACGTAGTACCGCCCCGACTTCGCCCGGACGTTGAAGCCGGTGGTGCAGCCGCCGACGGTGCCGTCGTCGCGGGGCACGTCCAGCCGGATGCCGCCGCGCATCGGCGCCTGCGCGCAGTAGCGCGGGTCGCACGCCTTGGGGATCGTGCCGTCGTCGAGCCGGGCCCGGGTCCGCACCGGCACCCCGGCCGAGTCGAGCGCGCCGGCCAGCCGGGTGTCACCGGCCGGCACCGCGTCGCCGGTCAGCACCAGCACCTCGTTGGCCCGCTCGTCGACCAGCACGTCCCGCCCGGCGGTGACGCCCAGCGTCCCGGCCAGCCGGATCGCCGCCGCGTCCAGGTCGCGCCGCGAGTGCCGGGCCGGCACGACGGTGACGTGCCGGGCGTCCGGCAGCCCGGCGACCGCCCCGGTGACCCGGGCCGGGTCGGTGGCGGCGATGGTGAGCACCCCGCCGCCGGCCTGGTCCAGCCACATCCCGGCGTACGCGTCGGGGAAGCGGGCAGCCAGGGTGTCGGCCAGCGGCGCGGACAGTTCCTGGAGGGCCAGCCGGCGGGCGGCCTCGTCGGGGGAGACCCGGTAACGGTCGCTGAGGTAACTCACCGAGGCGGGGGCCGCCTGGGCGACCTGGGCCGCCGGGCGGCTCGCCACCGGCGCCGGGCGCGGTGCGGCAGGCGTCGCGGCCCGGCCACCGGCGTCGGTGCGGGTCGCCGCATGGGCCTGCCCGGCGACCGGGACCGCCCCGGCCGCCCAGGTGCCACCTGTCGGTCCGCCGGCCGGACCGGCGCCCCGGTCCACGGCCAACGCCACCCCGGTCGTCCCCACCGTGCTCAGCGCCAGCGCCGCCGCCAGCACCACTCGTCCACGGATCCGCACGCCGCAACCTCCCCGTATGCCGGCGATGCGATCGACCCCGCCACGCCCGCCCGACCGGTCGGACCGGTGGGAACAGGGGCGAGGCCCATCGATGCGGGCCGAGTCTAGCCGCCCGGTGAGCCACCGGCTGTCCCCAACGACCGGTCAGCTCAGCGATTCGCGCCACTGCCGGTGCAGCGTGGCGTACCGGCCGCCGGTCGCCGCGAGCCGGGCCGGCGGGCCGTCCTCGACGATCCGTCCGGAGTCGACGACCAGCACCCGGTCGGCGGTCTCCACCGTGGAGAGCCGGTGCGCGATCACCAGCGCGGTGCGGTCCCGCAGCACGCTGGCCAGCGCCCGCTGCACCAGCCGCTCGGTCGGCACGTCCAGCGACGACGTCGCCTCGTCCAGGATCAGCACCCGGGGGTCGGCCAGGAACGCGCGGGCGAACGCGACGAGTTGCCGTTGCCCGGCGGAGAGCCGACCGCCGCGCCGGTGCACCTCGGTGGCGTACCCGTCGGGCAGCGCGGCGATGAAGTCGTGCGCGCCGATCGTCCGCGCCGCCGCCTGCACCGCCGCGTCGGAGGCGGCCGGCCGGCCGAACCGGATGTTCTCCGCCACCGTGCCGCCGAACAGGTGGTTCTCCTGGGTCACCAGCACGACCGCCCGCCGCAGCTCGGCGTCGGACAGGTCCCGCAGGTCGACGCCGTCCAGCTCCACCGTGCCGGCGTCCGGGTCGTGGAAGCGGGCGAGCAGCTTCGCCACCGTCGACTTGCCGGCGCCGGTCGGGCCGATCAGGGCCACCGTCTGCCCGGCCGGCACGACCAGGTCCAGCCCGGCCAGGATCGGCGTCTGCGGCCGGTAACCGAACGAGACCGCGCGGAACGCCACCGCGCCCCGACCCGGCCCGGCCGGCAACGGCACCGGCGATGCCGGTTCGGGCACCCCCGGTCGTTCGTCGAGCACCCCGGCGAGCTTCTCCAGGGCGGCGGTCGCCGACTGGAGCGAGTTGTAGAACTGGCTCAGCTCCTGCATCGGGTCGAAGAACCGGCGCAGATAGAGCAGGAACGCGGCGAGCACCCCCACCTCGGTGTCGCCGCCCAGCACCCGCCAGCCGCCGTACCCGAGCACGGAGGCCACGGTGAGGTTGCCGATCACCTTGATCCCCGGCGAGTACGTGGCGATCAACCGGAACCCGTGCAGGCTGGCCTGCCGGTACTCGTCGTTGACCGCCACGAAGATCTGCTGGTTGCGCGGCTCGCGGCGGAACGCCTGCACCGCCCGGATGCCCCGCAACGACTCCACGAAATGGACGATCACCAGGGCCACCGCCTCCCGGCTGTGCCGGTAGGCCTGGGCCGAGGCGCGGGCGAACCAGCGGGACAGCCAGAACAGGAACGGGAACGCCAGCAGGGTCACCGCCGCCAGCGGCAGGTCCAGCCAGAGCAGGATGGCGGCGACCGACAGCACCGACAGCGCGGCGGCGACGAGGGTGTCGATCCCCCCGTCGACCAGTTCGGCGATGGAGTCGACGTCGCTGGTGAGCCGGGACACCACCCGACCGGACGTGTAGCGCTCGTGGAAGCCGACCGAGAGGGTCAGCAGGTGGCCGTACACCCGCTGGCGCAGGTCGAGCAGGACGGCCTGGCCGATCCGGGCGGAGCGGGCGAGGTAACTGCGCCGGGCGGCGTACTCGGTGACGGCCGCGACGGCGAACGCCCCCGCGACGGCGGCCAGCGGACCCGGGTCCCCGGCGCGCAGCGGCGGCACCGCCCGGTCGATGCCGAGCATGACCAGGTACGGCCCGGCCATCGCGGCCGCGTTCTGGGCCAGCAGCAGGCCCACCGCCACGCCGAGCGACCTGCGGTGCGGGCGGAGCAGGTCACGCAGCAGCGCCCGGCTGCGTCCCCGCAGCCGGGCCACCGCCTCCGGGGAGTCGTCCTCGGCGCGGCTGCGGTCGGCGTCCGGGTCGGTGGCCCGGCCCCGCCAGTGGTCCAGCGCGGCCGACCGGCCGTCGCCCCCGGTCGTGCCGTCCTGTCGGGGTGGCCGGCCGTCGTCCCCGGCCGCGTGGCGCTGCCGGGGCGGCCGGGGACTCACGAGCGCACCAGCCCCGGTGCCGGCGCGGGCCCGGCGGCGAGCACCGCCCGGTACGCCGGCACCGTGGCCAGCAGGTCGCCGTGCCGGCCGACGGCGGTGATCCGACCCCCGTCGAGCAGCGCCACCCGGTCGGCCAGCGCGACGGTCGACGGCCGGTGCACCACCAGCAGCGCGGTGGTGTCCCGCAGCACCCGGCGCAGCGCCGCCTCGACCAGCGCCTCGGTGTGCACGTCCAGGGCGGAGAGCGGGTCGTCGAGGACCAGCAGCGCCGGCCGGCCGAGCACCGCGCGGGCCAGCGCCAGCCGTTGCCGCTGCCCGCCGGAGAGCGACAGGCCCTGCTCGCCCACCCGGGTCGCCAACCCCCACGGCAGGTCGTACGCGAAGTCGGCCTGGGCCAGCGCCAGCGCGGCCCGGACCTCGTCGTCGGTGGCGTCCGGGCAGCCCAGGGTGAGGTTCTCCCAGACCGACATGGAGAACAGCGTCGGCTCCTCGAAGGCCACCCCGACCAGCCGGCGCAGCGCGTCCAGCCGTATCCCGCGCAGGTCGTGCCCGTCCAGGGTGATCCGGCCGCCGGTGACGTCGTGCAGCCGGGGCACCAGGGACAGCAGGGTGCTCTTGCCGCAGCCGGTCGCCCCGACCAGGGCCAGCGTCTCGCCCGGCTCGACGGTCAGCTCGATCTCCCGCAGCACCGGTCCGGCGCTGCCCGGATAGCGGAACGACACCCCCTCGAAGCGGAGCCGGCCCCGCACCGCCGAGCGGGCCAGCGGTACGGCGTCCGGGGCGTCCACGATCGACGGCGGGGTGTCCAGCACCTCCTGGATGCGGTCGGCGGCGGTGGCCGCCTCCTGCCCGTTGGCGATGATCCAGCCGAGCGACTGCACCGGCCAGATCAGCATGAGCTGGAGACTGACGAAGGCGACCAGCTCGCCGATGGTCAACGCGTCCCGGGCGACAAGCGTCGCGCCGCCGACCAGTGTCGCGCCCAGGGTCAGGTTGGGCACCAGGTCGAACAGGGCCGACGCGCCGGCCAGCAGCGCCCCCTTGGCCACGCCCGTGTCGTGCAGGGCGCGGGCCCGCCCGGCGAACCGGTCGGCCAGCTCCGGCCCCCGCCCGTACGCCTTCATGGTGCGCAGCCCCTGCGCGGTCTCCTCGACCAGGGTGGCCACGTCGCCCTGCTGGTCCTGCATCCGCCGCGACGAGGTGTGGTAGTGCCGGCCGAACCGGCGGCTGATCAGGAACAGCGGCACCGCGCTGGCCGCCACCAGCAGCCCCAGCGGCCCGTGCAGGCGGATCAGCAGGATCACCACGGCGACGTAGGTGACCACGTTGAGCACCAGGAACAGCAGCCCGAAGGAGAGGAACCGGCGCAGCACCGACAGGTCGCTGATCGCCCGGGAGAGCAGCTGCCCGGACTGCCAGCGGTCGTGGAAGCCGGCCGGCAGGCGTTGCAGGTGGGCGTACAGGTCGGCGCGGATGGTCGCCTCCATGCCGACCGAGGAGGAGGACTGGCTCCACCGCCGGATGAAGATCAGCACCGCCTCGGCCAGGCCGAGCAGCAGGGTCAGCCCGCCGAGGCGGAGCAGCCCCGCCGGGTCGTGCCGGGCGATCGGCCCGTCCACCACCCGCTGCACCACCAGGGGTACGGCCAGACCCGCCCCGGTGGCCGCCAGCGCCGCCAGCAGCAGCAGGACGTACGCGGGGGCGTACGGGCGCAGGTAGCGGCGCAGCCGCCAGAGGTTGCGCAGCGACCGGACCCGACCGTCCGCCCTCGGGGCCGGGTCGCCGTCGCGCTGCGCAGGCACTACCCGACGGTAGCGTCGAACGGCGTCGATGCCGCTGTCAGCTTGCCGTCAGCCGCCGCTCGTGACCGAGCAACCACTTCTTCACCGGCAGCCCGTACCGGTAGCCGCCGAGGGTGCCGTCGGTGCGCAGCACCCGGTGGCAGGGGACGAAGAGGGCGGCGGCGTTGCGGGCGCAGGCGGCGGCGGCCGCCCGGACCGCGGCGGGCCGGCCGGCCAGCGCGGCGTACCCGGTGTAGGTGACCGGCTCACCGGGTTTGACGTCGCGCAGCACGGTCCAGGCGTGGGTCTGGAACGCCCCGCCGCTGTGCTGCCGCACCGGCACCCCGTCGATCGCGGTCAGGTCCCCGTCGAGGTAGGCGCGGACGGCGGCGGTCACCGGGCCGAGGTCGGCGTACGGCTCCAGCGGGCCGCGCAGGCTCGGGTGCACCAGCGGCAGCAGGCTGTCCGGGTCGGCCGTGAAACCGGCGGCCCGGACCGCGCCGTCCGGGTCGACAAGCACGCTGAGCGGGCCGGTCGGGGTGTCCATGGTGGTGGTGCCGAGGGTCGTCATGCCGCTCTCCAGAGTCTGATCGCCGCGTACGACCGCCAGGGCCGCCAGCGGTCGGCGTACGTGTCCAGGGTGGTGGGGGTGGCCGGCAGGCCGAGGGCGGCGGCGCCCCGGCGTACCGCGAGGTCGGTGGGGAGCAGGACGTCGGGGTCGCCGAGGGCCCGCATGGCCAGGTAGCCGGCGGTCCACGGGCCGATCCCGGGCAGCGCGGTCAACCGTCGTACCGTCTCCGCCCGGTCGCCGCCCGGCTCCAGGTCGACCTCCCCGGCGGCGACCGCACGGGCCAGCGCCCGGATCGTCTCCCGCCGGGCGGCCGGCATCCCGAACGCCGCATCCGGCAACCCCAGCACCTCCTCCGCCCCCGGAAACCCCCACACCCCCCACCCGCCCCCACCCGGCTCGCCGCCGCTCCCACCCGCCTCGCCGCCGCTCCCACCCGCCTCGGCGCGGTGATCAAGAGGTTCACGTCGCAGGGAAGCGCTCTCCGTGACGCAAACCTCTTGATCACCGGAGTCGAGGTCGGGGCGGGTGGGGGCGGGAGCGTGGGTGAGGAGACGGATGAGGGTGGTGCGGGCGGCGGGGAGGGAGACCTGTTGGCCGACGACGGCCCGCAGCGCCATCTCGAAGCCGTCCACCGCCCGGGGCACCCGCACGCCCGGTTCGGCGGCGACGGCCCCGGCCAGGGCCGGATCGGCGGCCAGCGTCTGGTCGACCGCCTCCGGGTCGGCGTCCAGGTCGAACAGGCGACGGCACCGGGCCACCGCCGGGGCCAGGTCCCGCAGGTCGGCCAGGCGCAGCGTCGCCACGACGTACCCGGTCGTCGGCGTCAACGCGACCTCCGCCGGGCCGTGCGGCAGCCGCAACCCCCGGCGGTACGTCCCGTCGTGCACCTCGTCCAGCCTGGGCAGCGTCCGGGCGGCCAGGAACTCCAGCAGGGCGGCGGCGTGCAGCGGCGGCCGGTACGCCAGCCGGAGCGTGATCGTGCCCGCCCCGCCCGGTGTCGGCGGCCCGCCCCGCCCGGTACGCAACTGCGACGGCACCGTCCCGTACACCTGGCGGACGGTGTCGTTGAACTGCCGTACGCTGCCGAACCCGGCCGCGAACGCCACCTCCGCCAGTCCCAGCCCGGTCGTCTCGATCAGCGTCCGGGCGGTCTGGGCACGTTGGGCCCGCGCCAGTGCCAGCGGGCCGGCCCCCAGTTCCGCCCGGAGCATCCGGTGCAGGTGCCGTTGCGTGTAGCCCAGCCGGGCGGCCAGCCCGGGTACGCCGTCCCGGTCGACCACCCCGTCGGCGATGAGCCGCATGGCGCGACCCACCACGTCGGCGCGGACGTCCCACTGCGGCGAGCCGGGCGCGGCGTCCGGCCGGCACCGGCGGCAGGCCCGCAGGCCGGCCCCCTGCGCGGCGGCCGCCGACGGGAAGAAGCGGACGTTACGCCGCTTCGGGGTGATCGCCGGGCAGGACGGCCGGCAGTAGATCCCGGTCGACGTGACGCCCGTGTAGAACCAGCCGTCGAACCGCTGGTCACGACTGTCCACGGCCCGGTAGCACCGTTCGAAGTCCAACTCCACGTCACCGATCATGCCCGCAGCTCACCGGCGGTGGCTCGCGGGAATCGGACCTGAGCGTGCGGGCGGCGGTGACCTCCCCACCCCGGGACGGTCCGGGGTGGGGAGGTCGTGCGTCAGCGCCCGGGTGCCGGGACCGGGGCGGCCGTCCGGCCGGTCGCGGGGGCCCGGTCGACGGGCGGTGCGGTGCGGGCGGGGGCCGGTGCGGTGACCGGGCCGGTGCGCGGCCCGTCGACGGGCTGCGCGGTCAACGCCGGAACGGGCGATGCCGGTACGGCGGTCGTCGCGGGCGATGCGGGAATGGCGGGCGGTGCCGGAGTGGACGTCGCGGGTACGGCCGTCGAGGCCGGCTTGCCCGGCGGTGCGGGAATGGCGGTCCGGGCCGGTGCCGGCGCGCCGCGGCCGGTCCGGGCGTCCTGGTCGACGGGGGGGTCGGTCACCGCTGCCGGGACGGGCGCGGCGGGCGGCCCGCTCGGCGTCGTGGCCGGTACGGCGGGCGGGGCGTCCCCGCCACCGCTGGCGGCCATCGCGAGCGGGGTGCCGATCAGCACGGCGGCGAGGACACCGACCGCGCTCATCGTGATCGTGGCGCGGCGTCGGGACCGGGCCCGGCGTTCCGCCCGGTTCAAGTGGTCGTGCACTGTCGGTGCCTCCTCGGCGAGGTCGGAGAGGGTGGCGCGGATGAGGTTCTCGATGGGCGTGGTCACCGCCGTACCTCCAGCAGTTCGATGTCCGGCAGGAGTTGCCGCAGCCGGGCCACGGCCCGGTGGGTGCGGCTGCGCACGGTGCCGACCGAGCAGCCGAGCGCGGCTGCCACCTGGGTCTCGGTCAGGTCCTCGTAGTAGCGCAGGACCACGACCGTGCGCTGGGCGGCCGGCAGCGCGCGCAGCGCGGCCCGCATCGCCAGCCGTACGTCGGTGCCGCCGAACAGGTCCGGCCCGGCCCGGTCGTCGACGCCGGTGAGCAGCGTCTCCCGGTACCGGCGCAGCCGCCGCCACCAGCTGACCTGCTCCCGGTACATGACCGTGCGCAGGTAACCCTCCGGGTCGGTGTGGCGCAGGTCACGCCACCTTGGAATCGTCCTGGCCAACGCCGACTGGAACAGGTCCTCGGCGGCGTGCCGGTCCCCGGTGAGCAGGTACGCGACCCGCATCAGGGCCGGTGCCCGGCTGGCCACGAACTCGGCCAGCCGGACCCGATCGTCCTCGTCCACCCACCCTCCCCGTCGTTGTCTGTCACCGATACAGACGCCCCAGCTCATCCCGCCTATCCCGGTCGCCGGGGGCAGTTTCCGGTTCGGAAAGTGTCGGTAGTGGTCGGTAGCGTCCCGGCACCAACTCCAGAAAGGGTGCGGCGATGGCGAGCGTGACCGGGCGGGGCGACCCTCGGTCAGGGCGGGGGCAGCTGGACGACGCCGCCGCGCAGGGCCTCTACGACCGGATGCGGGTGGTCGCGCCGGCCGCCTTCGGGGCGATCGAGCGGGACCGGGCCGACGATCCGGCACGGCCGTTCGCCGACACCGCCTGCGGCCGGCTCGCCGGTTCCCTCGACGCGGCCGGCCTGCGGGCCCTGGGCATGTGGGCGCACCACTGGTGCATGCGGTTCTACGACGACGACACCCGGGTCGGCCGACGGCTGGTCCGGGAGATCGCCGGCCGGCGGGGCCTGGGCTGGACGGTCGACGAGGTGCGCTGGATGCTCGGCGAGTCCGAACGGGCCGGCCCGAGCGCCGGGGACCGGTTCACCCTGCCGCTCGCGGCGGCCGGCGAACTGCCCGGGGTGGCCGACGGCGGGGCGGGCTGGCGACTCGCCGGGTGACCCCGGCCGGCAGGCCGGGGGAGATGGCGGTGGCGCAGGATGGCAGCGGAGCCAGCCGCAGAGAGGACCAGCATGCCCGCCACCGAACCGACGATCGTCGCCACCAGCATGGGTTTCACCAGCCGTGACCGGGGCCCGTGGGATGCCGACCCGGGGCCGGTCTTCGACCTGATGGCCGAGCTGGCGCAGGCCGACGAACCGAGGATCTGCTACCTCAACCAGGCCGTCGGCGACCAGCCCACCTCGCTGACGGTCTTCCACGGCGCGTTCGCCGGCACCCGCTACCGCCCCTCGCACCTGGCGCTGTTCCCGATGCCCAACGTCGAGGACGTCCGGGCGCACCTGCTGGGCCAGGACATCATCTGGGTCGGTGGCGGCAGCGTGGCCAACCTCTGCGCGGTGTGGCGGGTGCACGGGCTGCCGGAGATCCTGCGGGAGTGCTGGGAGGCCGGGGTGGTGCTCGGCGGGGTCTCCGCCGGCTCGATCTGCTGGCACGTCGGCGGCACCACCGACAGCTTCGGCCGGCGGCTGCGCGCCTACACCGACGGCCTGGGCTGGCTGCCGTACGGCAACGGGGTGCACTACGACAGCGAGGCGCAGCGCCGGCCGCTGCTGCACCGGCTGGTCGCCGACGGCACCCTGCCGGCCAGCCACTGCACCGACGACGGGGTGGGGCTGGTCTACCGGGGCACCCGGCTGGCCGAGGCGGTCGCCGACCGGGCCGGGGTGGCCGCGTACGAGGTGGTGCCGGACGGTGCCGGTGGGGTGCGGGAGACCCGGATCGAGCCCCGGTTGCTCACCGCCTGAGCCGTCCCGGCGGTGCCGACGGGGCTGCCTGCCGGGTGACGGCGTAAGCTGGCCCGTCGTGAGTCTCACCATCGGCATCGTCGGCCTGCCCAACGTCGGCAAGAGCACCCTGTTCAACGCGTTGACCAAGAACGACGTGCTCGCGGCGAACTACCCGTTCGCCACGATCGAGCCCAACGTCGGGGTGGTGGGGCTGCCGGACGCGCGGCTCGACAAGCTCGCCGAGATCTTCTCGTCGCAGAAGGTGCTGCCCGCGCCGGTGTCGTTCGTCGACATCGCCGGTCTGGTCCGGGGGGCGTCGAAGGGGCAGGGCCGGGGCAACGCGTTCCTGGCGAACATCCGGGACGCCTCGGCGATCTGCCAGGTGGTGCGGGCCTTCTCCGACCCGAACGTGGTGCACGTCGACGGCAAGGTCTCGCCCGCCGACGACATCGAGACGATCAACACGGAGCTGATCCTGGCCGACCTGCAGACCCTGGAGAAGGCGCTGCCCCGGCTGGACAAGGAGGCCAAGCTCCGCAAGGACCGGGCCGCCGCCGTGACCGCCGCGAAGCAGGCCGTCGAGGTGCTCGACGGCGGCACCACCCTCTACGCCGGGGCCGCCGCCGCCAAGATCGAGCTGGAGCACCTGCGGGAGCTGCACCTGCTCACCACGAAGCCGTTCCTCTACGTGTTCAACGTCGACGAGGCCGAGCTGGGTAACGCCGCCTTCCTCGACGAGCTGCGTGCCCTGGTGGCCCCCGCCGAGGCCGTCTTCATGGACGCCAAGATCGAATCCGAGCTGGTGGACCTGCCCGAGGAGGAGGCCCGCGAGCTGCTGGAGTCGATCGGGCAGTCCGAGCCGGGGCTGGACCAGCTCGTCCGGGTCGGCTTCCGCACGCTCGGGCTCCAGACGTACCTCACGGCGGGGCCGAAGGAGGCACGGGCCTGGACCGTGCCGGTGGGCGCGACCGCCCCGGAGGCCGCCGGGGTGATCCACAGCGACTTCCAGCGTGGCTTCATCAAGGCCGAGGTGGTCTCCTACGACGACCTGGTCGCGGCCGGCTCGATGGCGGCGGCGAAGGCCGCCGGCAAGGTCCGGATCGAGGGCAAGGAGTACGTCATGCAGGACGGCGACGTGGTGGAGTTCCGCTTCAACGTGTAGTCGGATTCCGGTCCAACGTCTCCTGCGCCCCATCGCGATGGGCGGTGCACAGGTGAGCTCTAGCCTGAAGGCATGGTTGCTGGCGCACGGCAGTTGAAGGTCGGACTTCGGGTCGACGATCTGGAGCGGTCGATCGCGCTCTATCGCCAGATCGGGTTTCGGCAGATCCCAAATCAAGATCAGCCGATGCTGAGGTACCTGACGTTCGGCCACACCTGGCTCATCCTCTCCAGCCGTCACTCGCACGGGTATCACAACGCGGAGCGCGAGCGAGCTGCCCGGTCGGGTCCGCTCGGTAGCGGTTTCGTCCTCGTGGTGCCGACTGCTGATATCGCGGCGGCGCGTGAGATCTGGCGACGCGAAGGTCTTCCCGTCACGTTGGAGCCGGAGGACGTGGGGTTCGCCGAGATTTTTTACGGCCTTGACCCTGACGGCTACGAGGTGATGTTCGAGCAGTTCCGCGACTGAGCATGTGGGCATGGCTGCCAGGACAAACAGATCCGACAGAGGTTGATCGCCTACGGAACGCCGTGGAATTCAGGTTCAACGTCTGATTCCCGGTCCAACCTCTGCCGCATCGGATCGGTTCGCTCAGCGGCGGTAACACCATGGTATGGTCGGTGAATGGCGAGGACGAAGAAGGTCACGATCACGCTGCCGGCAGAGCTGCTGGAAAGCATGAAGACGCACACCGACAACGTCTCCGGCTACCTCACCGAGCTGGCCGAGCGGGCCGAGCGGCGCAGACTTCTCCGGGAGGAGCTGGATCGCTACCAAGGCGACCTCGGGGCGTTCACTGACGAGGAAATGGCCGAGGCTCGGGCGCTCCTGCACGGGACCGAGGAGATCGGGCGTGCGGCGTGAGCCTTGAGTCGCTGGTGCTCGACTCGCAGGGCTTCTCAGGGTGGATCGACCAGGATCGAAAGGTGATGCGCCTGCTGGAGCAGGCGGAGCGTGACGGGGTCGATCTCGCTATGTCGGCGGCCACGATCATCGAGGTCTCCCACTCCGGTGTGGACATCGCGCGGCTGAACTGGCTGCTGTCCCGGATCCGGGTGGAGGTGGTGACGAAGGAGAGTGCCCGTCGCAGTGCTGCGCTACTGAAGGCGGCAGGGCTACATGGGCACAAGTACGCCATCGACGCCATGGTCGCCGAGGTGGCGCTACGGCTACCCGCACCGGTGGCGCTCCTGACATCCGATGTCGACGACATGGTCAAGCTGTGCGGGCGGCAGGTGCGGACCATAGCGCTGTAGGTGAATCGCGTTGTCGGGCCTATCGACCGGTCCTACGGTGATCCGGTGACGATCCGAGACGCCGAGGACGGCGACTGGCCTGCGATCTACCCCTTCTTCAGGGAGATCGTGGCGCAGGGCCGCTCGTACGCGTTCCCCGGGAACCTGTCCCTGGAACAGGCTCGCGGGTGGTGGATGGAGTCCCCTCCGGGCCGCACCGTCGTCGCGATCGACGGGCCGACCGTTCTCGGCAGCGCGAAGATGGGTCCGAACCGGCCCGGTCGCGGCGCGCATGTGGCAACGGCCAGCTTCATGGTCGACCCACGGCACTCCGGTCGTGGCGTCGGTCGCGCACTCGGCGAGCACGTCGTCGGGTGGGCACGGGCCGCCGGCTACCGAAGCATCCAGTTCAACGCGGTCGTCGAGTCGAACGAGGTCGCGGTCCGGCTGTGGCGTTCGTTGGGTTTCGAGGTGCTCGCCACTGTCCCCGAGGCATTCGACCACCCCGAGCACGGCCTGGTGGGGCTGCACGTGATGTTCCTGAATCTGGGCGCTCCCGAGCCACCGTCACGGTGACCGGCGACGGGATCCGGTGAGGTTCGCTCCAGCGTGTGGTGGTCGCCACGCTCAGGCCTTGCGGCCCGGCACCAGCCCGTCCAGATCGAGTGTGATCTCGAACGGCGTCGTGGTGCGCAGGCCGTGTCGATGGATCGCGGCCGGCACATACGACCGGGTGGGCTCGTCGAGTTCGTAGGCATGGACCACAGGTGATCCGTCCTCCTCCTCGACGCGCCAGTAGTTGGCGATGCCGGCTTCCGCGTACTTGCGCAGCTTGACCGTACGGTCGCGGTGGGCCGACTCCGGCGACACCACCTCCACGACCAGGAGGGTCTCCTCAGGTGTGTAGAAGGTCCGCGACGGGTCGTAAGGTGCTGCCGCTGCCAGGAGGTCGGGCTCGGGACGGTTCCATCTGTCGAGTCGGATCGTGATCTCCCTGTCGACCTCGACGCCTGGGGGCGCCTGGTTGGTCAGGGCGTTCACCAGCGCGGTGACCGTCCGGGCGTGCCAGACCCGCTGGGGGGACATCATGAAGACGAGCGCTCCGTCGATCAGTTCGGTGTGACGGGGTGCCTCGGCGAGCGTGTCGAGGTCGTCTGCGTACCACCCCTCCGGGCGGGGCGGCCGCATCCACTCGGGCACCGCAGTCATGCCGTCACCGTAGCATTCGGTAGTCGCGGTCCCGGCCTCCTGCGCTCGCCCGCCCGGGCTCTGCTCCGCCATGGAACGCGGTGGAGTTCCGCTTCAACGCCTGATCCCAGCCCGCCCAGCCGCGGTCCGCGGCTGCCTCGCCGCCGCCGAGGGGCGCGGGTCAGGGGTGCCCCAGCCGGGGGTCGTCCGCCCACGGCGAGTGCGGGTGGGCCAGTCGGACCGCGTCGCGCAACCACCGGCGCTGCGCCGGGGTCAGCAGGTGTCGGGCGACGTCCAGGTCGTGCTCGTCGCGGGGGCTCGGGTCGGGTGACTTCCACAGCAGTTGGGTGACGGGCGTCCCGGTCGGTACGGAGTCGACGGACGCCACCGCCGAGTCCCACGGGAGCGTGATCCGTGGATCGCGTCGGTAGCGCCAGCCCGTCTCGGCACCGTCCTCCAGGTTGATCTGGAGGACGAAGCGGTCCCGACCGGGGTCGTGCACCCAGATGTTGTGCACCTCGGGGTCGTCGTGCCGCTTCCCCAGGGGGGAACAAATGCCCCCGCCGGGCCGCGAACGGCCGCAGGTCCGCCGGTAGCGCGTGCAGCAGGGCGGGCAGCGCGGGCCGCAGGGTGCTGACGTCGATGTCGCCGTGCGGTCGGCTCGGGCTGCCGTGCCAGTGGTCGATGGCCCATCCCCCGGAGAGCCACCAGCGCGCCGGGCAGGTGGTGAACAACGCGCGCACCTGGGCGACCGAGAGCGCGGACCAGAGGTGCCGTCGGGGGTCGTACCGCACGGACCCAGGCTGACAGCCGGTCCCGCCGAACGCCAGCCGGGACCCGGCGCTCTCACGGGTCGCCGGTCGACCTGCGACCACGGGGCGGCGGGCGGGGCGGTGTTGCCCTACCGTGGCGGCGTGGCGTTGCGACTGGAACCGATGACCGACGAGCAGTACCTCCGCTACCGGGAACACGCCGAGGAGGACTACGCGCGCAACATCGTCGCCTCCGGGGCGATGCCGCTGCCGGAGGCGCGGGAGAAGGCCCGGCAGGACTTCCAGGGTCTGCTGCCCGACGGCCTGGGCACCGAGGGGCACCGGCTGTGGACGGCGTACGACGGCGACGCCGAGATCGGCCGGCTCTGGCTGCACCTGGAGCAGAAGTCCGACGGCCTGCACGCCTTCGGCTACGACTTCCAGGTGCGCGAGGAACTGCGTCGCCAGGGCCACGGCCGGGCGATCATCGAGGCCGCCGAGCGACTGTGCCGGGAGTTGGGGGTGGTCGCCATCGGGCTGAACGTCTTCGGCTTCAACACCGGCGCGCGGGCGCTCTACGAGCAGATGGGCTTCGAGGCCACCGCCATCCGCATGATCAAACGGCTGTAGTACGCCGGCACACCCCGGGGTCGGGGCGGGTGCCCCGACCCCGGCCGGTCCACCCCTCAGCGGCGGTAGACCGAGATGTGCGACGTGCTGGTGTCGTCGAACGGGTGCCGGTGCCAGTCGGCGTACCGCTCGACGAGCCGCAGGCCGGCCCGGTGGGCCAGCTCGTCGATCTGCTCCGGCCAGCAGTAGCGCATCGCGAACGGTTCCAGGTGCACGCCGTCGCGGTCGAAGGTGACGGTCTGCCGGACGAAGGTCTGCGCCGCCCGGTCGTACCGGTGCAGCCGGATGGTGGCCGAGTCCTCGGTCACCGACCGCATCTGCACCTGTTCGTCCCGGTCGAAGCCGGCCGGGTCGGGCACGAACGCCTCGACGACGAACTCGCCGCCGGGGGCCAGCACCCGGGCCACGTTGCGCAGGCAGTCCTGCTGCCGCTCGGCACGGACCAGGTTGAACAGGGTGTTGAACACCAGGTAGACCAGCCGGTACGGGCCTGTCACGGGCACGTCGGCCATGTCGCCGATGGTGACCCGGATGCCGTCGCCGCCGGGCTTGGCGCGCAGCTTCGCCACCATCTCCGGTGACGCCTCGACCCCGTCGACGGGTACGCCCCGGGCGGCGAGCGGCAACGCCACCCGACCCGTCCCGACGGCGATTTCGAGCACCCGCCCGTCGCCGGCCCGTTCGGCGAGGAAGTCCACCGCCGGGCCCGGGTCGGGGTTGCCGGGGCTGTCGTAGCTGTCGGCCCACATCCTGCCGAAGTGGCCCGGATCATCGAACACCGACATCAGCGACCCCCGTACGGGGTGCCGGCCGGTCCGGTGTCACCGGCGCATGGTCGCGCCGTCACTGCCGTGGTGCTGGTGGTCATGAAGCCTCGATTCCCGCTGCTCGTCCATGGTGGGCGCCTGGGTGGACCTCGTGGCGTACGACATGTCGTCTGCTCCCTCCGGTCGGCTTCGTCCCCAGCCAAGCAGCGGGCCGGTCAGCGGGGCAACCCGGTTTCCGGCCGGGTCAGGTCGAGCGTCCAGTGCCGGGTGCGGATGACCTGGTCGTTGAACTCGACGTCCTCCTCGCCGAGCAGGGTGAACCCGAGCGCCCGGCAGATCGCGTTCGACGGGCCGTTGCCGACCGCCGGGAAGGCGTGCACGGTGTCTGCCCGCTCCTCGGTGCGGGCCTGGTCGAGCAGCGCGCGTACGCCCTGCTTGGCCAGGCCCCGGCCCTGGAACTCGGGCAGCACCATCCAGCCGATCTCGGTGAGTGCCCCGTCACCCGGCCCGCGCCACAGGGTGACGGTCCCGGCGACCGCGTCGTCCACCACGATCATCTTGATCAGTGCGACGCCGTCGGCGGCCAGCTGGGCGTCCCGGCGGACCTGCCGGGCCACGTGGGTGGCCGGCAGCGGCCCGCCGAGTTCGGCCATCATCGCCGGGTCGCAGCGCATCCGCTGGTACGCCTCGACGTCGGTGGCCAGCACGTCACGCAGGAACACGCCGCACCCGCTCCGGCCGGCCACTGTGGAGAGTCGTCCGCATGCGCCCGAGTATTCCAAAGGCCGACCCGCGGCGGGGGTCAGCCGGGGCGGGCCGGGTCGAGGAACCGGGCCAGCCGGGCGAGCCCGTCCCCGCCGTGACCGGCGGCGACCGCCTGCTCGACGACCGACCGGGCGGCGCGCAGCACCCCGGAGTCGATGCCGTGGGCCTCGGTGGTCGCGATGACGTGGCCGAGGCCCGCGCCGGCAGAGGCGACGGTGGACCGGTCGCCGGGAAACCGCCCCTCGGTGAGCTGATCGGCGAAGCGGGCCGTCATCTCGGCGAGCATCGGGGCGATTCCGGCGGCGTAGCGGGCGAACGACCGGGGGGCGATGCCCTCGGCCGAGGCCAGCGCGAAGGCGTGGGTCAGGCCGCTGACCGCCGTCCCGAACAGGTCGAGCAGCGCCATGTCGTACGCCGCCGCCGCGCCCGGGTCCGGGCCGAGGTAGCCGGGGGTGCCGCCGAAGGCCGCCAGGACGGGCCGGACGGCGTCGAAGCCGGGCCGGCTGCCGCACCACAGTGCCGTGGCGGCGGGTGTGCCGATGGTCGGCGTCGGGGTCAGGATGGCGCCCTTCACCAGGTCGACCCGGTGCCCGTCGGCCCAGTCCGCCAGCGCCCGCGCCTCGTCCGGTCGGCCGGTGGTGACGTCGACGACGGTCCGCCCGGCCCAGTCGTCGTGGGCGGCCAGCACGGTGCCGACCGCCGCCGGGTCCCGCAGGCAGGTGATCACGACGGGGGCGGCCCGGACCGCCCCGGTGACGGTCGGCGCGGCCGTCGCGCCGAGCGCCACGAGGGGGCCGGCCCGGTCCGGCGTACGGTTCCAGACGGTCGTCGGCGTCCCGGCGGAGACCAGGGCGGCGGCGAGCGCCCGGCCCATCGGCCCCAGGCCGAGCACCGCCACCGGCGTACGGTGCGTGAGTTGTCGATCGCTCATGCCGGGGACGGTAGACCTTCACGTTGACGTGAAGGTCAAGTCTGCGGTCTGCTGTGCGGCATGCGGATCGGCGAACTGGCCCGGCGGGCCGGGGTGAGCACCCGGGCCCTGCGCTACTACGAGGAGCAGGGCCTGCTGCGGCCCGACCGGCGATCGAGCGGTTACCGCGAGTACGGCGAGCAGGCGCTGACCACCGTGCGGCACATCCGGCTGCTGCTCTCGGCCGGGCTCGGTACGGCCGTGATCGCCGAGATCCTGCCCTGCGTGCCGGACGACACCACGGTGCTCGCCCCCACCTGCCCCGAACTGCTCGACGGCCTGGCCGAGGAACGGGCCCGGATCACCGCGTCCATCCAGCGGCTCGCCGCCGCCCGGGACATCCTCGACGCCCTGATCGCCACGGGTGGTCCCGCCCGGCGGCCGTGAGCTGGCCGCCGGGAGGCCGAGGCGTCGGCGGGCGGGCCGGTGGTCAGGAGATGTAGTGCAGGATCACGTTGTGCACGTGGTGGCTCTTCTGCGCGCCCCGGAACTCCACCTCGTAGGTGTGGGTGCCGACGTGCACGGCGATCGCGCCGGTGGAGAAGAACTCCCCGCCCCACGACTTGTTGCTCACCACGCTCACGCTGGTGATCTTCGAGTACGGGATGCTGGTGATCGCGAACTTCTTGCCCACGAACGAGCGGTCCTGGATGATCACCCGCCGGTCGGTCAGGCCGATGAACCCGGTGCCGGTGCCGATGGCGTCGTAGACGGCGATGATCTGTTCCCCGTCGAGCAGTCCACTGCGGATCTGCTGGAACTGCTCCTTGCGGTCGTACGTCACATTTGCCATGGGTTCCACGGTAGGAAGTGGGCGCCAGCGTCGGCCGTTGCCCGCCCGTCAGCCCGGTCGACTAGTCTCCCCATGCCTGGCCGGACGCGGGCGACGGGGGAGGGAAGCGGTGTGACCAGCGAACGTTCCGAGACGCAGCCCGCCGACGAGTCGCGGCCGGAGCCGCCGACGACCGCAGCCGGTGCCGCCGACGCGGCCCCGCCAGACGCGGCGACCCCGGCCGCCGCCGGTGCCGGCGCGACCCCGTCCCCTGCGGTGCCGCCGGCCCCCGCCGGTGCCGGCGCGACTCCGCCCGCCACGGCGGCCCTGGCACCTGCCGCCAAAGCTCCGTCTCCTGCCGGTGGCAAGGCTCCGTCTCCTGCCGGTGGCAAGGCTCCGTCTCCTGCCGGTGGCGGCGATCCGGCCCCGGGCGGTGGCGGCGACAAGGGCGGTGACAAGACCCCTGCCCTGCCGGGCGGCACCGGGGACGCGGAGGCGGGCCGGGCGTCGCGTGCCGTGCCCGACTGGGAGCCGTGGCCGCAGCGTCCCGCCGTGCAGGGCCGGCTGAACCGGCTGGCCGTGGTCACGCTGGTGCTGGGCCTGCTCGGCGGGGTGCTGGCACCGGTCACCGCCGGGTTCGCGCTGCGCCGGATCAGGCGGGACGGCGAGCGGGGCCGGGGCCTGGTGATCGCCGGCCTGGTGCTGCTCGGTGGCTGGGTGCTGGCCGGTCTGGTGGCGCTGGGCGTCACGATGACCGGGTCCGACCCCGACCCGGGGCTGCGCGGGCTGCGGGTGGGGGACTGCTTCCGGGTGCCCTCCGGTGCCACCACCAGCCGGACCGCCCCCGAGGAGGTCGCCCGGGTGGCCTGCGACACCCCGCACCACGCCGAGTACGTCGACGACTTCCCCGCCTACGAGCGCTCCGCCGACGAGCGGTACCCCGGCGCGGCGGTGCTCTCCCAGCGGGCCGAGACGCTCTGCCGGCAGCGGCAGCACAGCTACGTGGTGGACCCGCTGGGCCTGCCGGCCGAGGTGCGGCTGAGCTGGTACCTGCCGACCCGGGTCGACTGGTCCACCGACCCCACCATCACCTGCTACCTGACCTCGCCGACGGGGTTGTCCCGGTCGCTGCGGATGGACACCACGGTGCTCAACCCGGCGCAGCTCGGCTACCTGCTGGCCAGCCGGGACTGGACGCAGGCGCGGGCCGCCCTGGTGGCCAGCGCGCCGACCAGCACCCCGGCCGGGCTGCGGGACGCGGTGCGCCGGGCCGAGACGATCCACACCGACATGTGGTTCCGGCTGCGCCGGGAAACCTGGCCGGAGGCGGTCCGCCCGGCGATGGAGCGGCTGCTCACCGAGATGGAGCAGGACGAGCCGGCCTGGCGGGACGCCGACGGCGAACCCGACCGGGGCCGGCTGCTCCAGGTGGTCGCGCAGGCCGGGCAGCATCCGGACCCGGCCACCGAGCTGGCCGTACGCCAGGCGCTGGGGTTGCCGACGACGCAGGGCGAGCCGATGCGCTGATCCGACCGAGGGTGATGTTCCGACCACTCGGCGCGGGCGGGTCGGACGTTCCGCCGACCGGGTCGGGCCCCGGACGGCTCTAGGCTGGCGACGAAGGTACGGCCGGCGGTGACGACGGGGGTCGACGATGACGGGAACGGCCGGTCACGCGGGACAGCTGCGGCCGGCCGGTCAGTCCGCCATCACCGCGCGGTACGCGTCCTCGATCCGGGCGGCGAGCAGCACCTCCCCCTCGGTGAGCGGTTCCCCGTCGCCGTGCCCGACCCGGATGCGGGTCTCGGTGTCCAGCCGGCTGATGTCCGGTCGCAGCCGCAGCGCGTCCGCGACGACCTTGACCCGTTCGGTCAGCGCCGCGTGCTGGGTGTCGTCCATGACCAGGGTGCGGCGGATCTGCTCACCGTCGCGGGTCCACCCGTGCAGGAGCGTGAGGGCGTCACTGAGATAGTCGTGCTTGCTTCGACTGGTGAACAGCGCGCGCATCACCGCACCTCCCAGGCGCCGTTGCCGGCTTGTGGCCAAATCGTCGCCGTCCCGTGTCCTCGTGGTGTCACCAGTCTGTCGGCCTGATGGCGGTGTGTCCACGCCCACACTTCCGTCTCTTATTGGCCTACCGGTCGGCCACGGTACCCAAACCGACGATTGATCTGGCACGCTGGACGCCCGTGCAGACCGAACGGCGTAGCGGTAACGGACCGACCGACCGGCGTGAGCCGAGGGTGGTCGTGGGAGCGGCGATCATCTCCGCCGGGCGGGTGCTCGCCTGTGCGCGTACCGCGCCTCCCGAGGTCGCCGGCATGTTCGAGTTCCCCGGCGGCAAGGTCGAGCCGGGCGAGAGCGAGACGGCGGCGCTGGTCCGCGAGTGCGCCGAGGAACTGGCCGTCCGGGTGGCGGTCGGCGACCGGGTCGGCCGGGACGTCCGGATGGCCCACGGCCGGTCGGTGCTGAAGGTGTACGCGGCCCGCCTGCTGCACGGTGACCAGCCCAGCGCGCTGGAGCACTCCGCGATGCGCTGGCTCACCGCCGACGAACTGGACAGCGTCACCTGGCTTCCCGCCGACGTGCCCATCGTCGCCGCCCTCCGCCCGCTGTTGGCCGCCGGCTGACGGCGGCACGGACCCGGCCGGCACGGCAACGGGGGCCGACGGCGTACGCCGTCAACCCCCGTTGACCTCGTCGTGCCCGCTCCGCCGCGCGTCGCGCCGCAGCGGTACCGGTCGTCCCGGTCCGGTGCCCGTCGGACCGGTCTAGCGCCCGTCAAGCAGGTTCAGTGCTTCTCGTCCTGGCTCGGGTGGGCGAAGTTGAGGTGCTCCGGCGGCAGCGGGAAGGTGACGTCGTCACCGAACGGCGACGGGGCCGCCGCACGGTCGAAGGTCAACTCCGTCAGCGGGAGCTTGCCCCGGTCGTCGACCGCCGGCATGGTCGGGTGCGGGACCTCACGGTGCCAGTTCACGCCCTGCTGGGCCTGGGCCTCCGCGGCCGGGTCGCCGGAGCCGCCGGCGTGCGAGTGGACTCCAGCCTGACGGGCGCCGCTGTGCACCACGGACCCCTTTCCCCCGCTGTTCGCGGTGCTCTGGGGCGTCTCGCCCCGACGGAAGATCTTGCTACCGAGCCATACCAGGGGATCGTACCTGCGGTCGACGACCCGTTCCTTCATGGGGATGATCCCGTTGTCGGTGATCTTGATGTGCTCGGGGCAGACCTCGGTGCAGCACTTGGTGATGTTGCAGAAGCCGAGCCCCTGCTCCTGCTGCGCGTACTGCTTGCGGTCGGTCTTCGCGTCCAGCGGGTGCATGTCCAGCTCGGCGGCCCGGATGAAGAACCGGGGGCCGGAGAAGGCCGGCTTGTTCTCCTCGTGGTCGCGGATCACGTGACACACGTTCTGGCACAGGAAGCACTCGATGCACTTGCGGAACTCCTGCGAGCGTTCCACGTCGACCTGCTGCATCCGGTACTCGCCCGGGGCCAGGTCGGCCGGCGGGGCGAAGGCCGGCGTCTCCCGGGCCTTCTCGTAGTTGAACGAGACGTCCGTGACCAGGTCCCGGATCACCGGGAAGGTGCGCAACGGGGTGACCGTGACGGTCTCCGACTCCTCGAACGTCGACATCCGGGTCATGCAGCTCAGCCGGGGCTTGCCGTTGATCTCCATCGAGCAGGAGCCGCACTTGCCGGCCTTGCAGTTCCACCGGCAGGCCAGATCCGGCGCGTCGGTGGCCTGGAGCCGGTGGATGACGTCGAGGACGACCTCGCCCTCGTTCACCTCGACCGAGTAGTCCTGGAGGTCACCGCCGGTCTCGTCGCCCCGCCAGATGCGGAACTCCCTCTTGCTTCCCATCAGTTGCTCGCCTCCTCACCGACGGCGTCGAAGTCGGCCAGCTCCTCGTCGGTCAGGTACTTGGCCAGCTCGGTACGGTCGAAGAGGCCGATCAGCTCGGCCCGCATCTTCGGCAGCGGCTTGTGCTCCAGGCGTACGGTGTCGTCGTCGAGCGCGCAGACCAGGTTGACCCGACGCCACCGGGGGTCCATGGTCGGGAAGTCCTCCCGGGTGTGCCCGCCGCGCGACTCCTGCCGCTCCAGCGCCGCCTTCGCGGTGCACTCCGAGACGACGAGCATGTTGCGCAGGTCGAGCGCCAGGTGCCAGCCCGGGTTGTAGCGCCGGCCGCCGACCGCGCTCACCTTCGCCACCCGCTCGCGCAGCTCGGCCAGCCGGCGCAGGGCGTCGACCAGCTCACCCTCCCGGCGGATGATTCCTACTAAATCTCCCATCACCGCCTGGAGGTCCTGCTGGAGGGTGTACGGGCTCTCCCCGGTGTCCCGCTGCAACGGCGCCAGCGCCGTCTCCACCGCGGTTTCCACCGCGCTCACCGGCACCTTCGGCCGCGAGGTCAACTGATCGGTGTACGACGCCGCGTGCCCGCCCGCCCGCTTGCCGAAGACCAGCAGGTCGGACAGGGAGTTGCCGCCGAGCCGGTTGGAGCCGTGCATGCCGCCGGAGACCTCACCGGCGGCGAACAGCCCCTGCACGGTGCCGTACGCGGCCCCCGAGTCCGGGTCCACCTCGACGCCGCCCATCACGTAGTGGCAGGTCGGCCCGACCTCCATCGGCTCGGCCGTGATGTCGACGTCGGCCAGCTCCTTGAACTGGTGGTACATCGACGGCAGTCGCCGGCGGATCTCGTCGGCCGAACGCCGGGAGGCGATGTCCAGGTAGACACCGCCGGCCGGCGTACCCCGACCGGCCTTGACCTCGCTGTTGATCGCGCGGGCGACCTCGTCGCGGGGCAGCAGCTCCGGCGGACGTCGGTTGTTGTCCGGGTCGGTGTACCAGCGGTCCGCCTCCTCCTCGGTCTCCGCGTACTGCTTGCGGAAGACGTCGGGGACGTAGTCGAACATGAACCGCTTGCCCTCGGAGTTCTTCAGCACCCCGCCGTCGCCCCGGACCGACTCGGTGACCAGGATGCCCTTCACCGAGGGCGGCCAGACCATGCCGGTCGGGTGGAACTGGAGGAACTCCATGTTGATCAGCGTGGCCCCGGCGCGCAGCGCCAGCGCGTGCCCGTCCCCGGTGTACTCCCAGGAGTTCGAGGTGACCTTGTAGGACCGGCCGACGCCGCCGGTGGCCAGCACCACCGCCGGGGCCTCGAACAGGATGAACTCGCCGGACTCCCGGTAGTAGCCGAACGCGCCGGCCACCCGGTCGCCGTCGAGCAGCAGCTCGGTGATCGTGGTCTCGGAGAAGACCCTGATCCGGGCCTCGTAGTCGCCGAGGTCGCGCTTGTCCTCCTGCTGGAGGGAGACGATCTTCTGCTGGAGGGTGCGGATCAGCTCCAGGCCGGTGCGGTCACCGACGTGCGCCAGCCGGGGGTACTCGTGCCCGCCGAAGTTGCGCTGGGAGATCTTGCCGTCCTTCGTCCGGTCGAAGAGCGCCCCGTACGTCTCCAGCTCCCAGATCCGCTGCGGCGACTCCTTCGCGTGCAGCTCGGCCATCCGGAAGTTGTTGAGGAACTTGCCGCCGCGCATGGTGTCGCGGAAGTGCACCTGCCAGTTGTCCCGGCTGTTCACGTTCCCCATCGCGGCCGCCGCGCCGCCCTCGGCCATCACGGTGTGCGCCTTGCCGAAGAGCGACTTGGAGATGATCGCGGTCTTCTTGCCGGCGAGCCGGGCCTCGATCGCCGCGCGCAGGCCGGCGCCGCCGGCCCCGATCACGACGACGTCGTAGTGGTGTCGTTCGATGCGAGTGGTAGTGGTCATGTCGCCGCGCCCTCTAGTTGATGAACCGCAGGTCGGTGAACCAGCCGGCGGCGATGGCCATCACGTAGAAGTCGGTGAAGGCCAGCGTGCCGAGGGTGATCCAGGCGAGCTGCATGTGCCGGGTGTTCAGCTTGGACACGAACGTCCAGGCCCGGTACCGCACCGGGTGCGCGGAGAAGTGCTTGAGCCGCCCGCCGATGATGTGCCGGCAGGAGTGGCAGGAGATGGTGTACGCCCACAGCATCACCACGTTGCCCAGCAGGATGATGTTGCCCAGCCCGAAGCCGAAGCCCTCGGGCGAGTGGAAGGCCAGGACCGCGTCCCAGGTGTTGATCAGCGAGATGATCGCGGCGGCGTAGAAGAAGTAGCGGTGCAGGTTCTGCCCGAGCAGCGGGAACCGGGTCTCCCCGGAGTAGGTCTTGTGCCCGTCCGGCACCGCGCAGGCCGGCGGCGACAACCAGAACGACCGGTAGTACGCCTTGCGGTAGTAGTAGCAGGTCAACCGGAACAGCAGCAGGAACGGCAGGGTCAGCGCCGCGTCCGGGATGATCCACCAGCCGGGCAGGAAACTGCCGAAGTGCGAGGAGCCCTCGACGCACCGGTCGGTCACACAGGGGGAGTAGAACGGCGTCAGGTAGTGGTACTGGTCCACCCAGTACCACTTGTGCATGAACACCCGGACGGTCGCGTACGCCACCCAGGCGCTGAGCCCGACGACGGTGATCAGGGGGGCGAACCACCAGCGGTCGGTCCGCAACGTCTTCGCCGCGATGGCGGCGCGCGCCCGCGCCCCCCGCGGCTTCGTTGCCGTTGATGTCATTCGAGTCGTCTTCCTGACGGGACGGGCCCTCGCGGGCGGCGGTTCACGTTCCGTGCCGGTCAGTGGACCGGCCGGACCGTGTCCACTGCCGCGTCGTGCGCAAGCAGGCGGCCACGCCGGGACATCGGCGCAGCTAAGTGACACACGTTACGCCGATCATCACGGCCGGGCCGCGCAACGCAGTGTCCCGTGTGTCCCGCACCTTGGAAAGACCCGAGCCAAGATCAATGTACCGTCGGCGTCAGGCGGCTGCGGGCCCGGCCGCACGGGCGCTGCGGCACCGGTCAGCCCGACGCGCCGCCGGTGAAGTTCCACGAGGCCAGCCGCAGCGACGGCCCCTCCCACCAGCCGCCGTCTAACCGGTCCGGCTGACGGACCGGCCGCCGGCCGAGGCCGAGCACCGCCCCCGGCCCCAACGCCCGGGGGTACGCCTGGGTGAACCGGAAGTTCCGCACCGCCCGCACCGGCACGCCGTCCTCGACCAGCCACACCCCGTTACGGGTCAACCCGGTGATCACCAGGCTCTTCGGGTCGAGCACCCGGGTGTACCAGAAGTCGCTGACCAGCAGCCCCCTGGCCATCGGCGCGACCAGCGCGGCGGTGTCCGCGTCCGCCACCGCCCCCGCGACCGGGCCGCCGGTCGGACCGCCGCCGACCGCCGGGTCCACCGGGCCGTCGGCCGTCCCGGGCATCCGGAGATTACGGGGGATCGGGCCGAAGGTGGCGCCGCCCGGCGTCCCGTGCCCGGTCGACGACGTGCCCGCACCGGCGGCGCTGCGCCGGTCGTGGGCCACCGCGCGGGTGGTGCCCGCCTCGACCAGGGTCAGCGCCGTACGCGGGGTGCCCTCCAGGTCGAACGGCATCGCCCCGCCGTACGTCGGGTCGTCGACCAGGGTCACCGCCGGATCGAACTGGGCGACGCCGGGACGGGCGAACGACTGGCCCTCGACGTGCCGTTTGCCGTTGAAGCCGTACCAGGCGAGATTCTGCAACAGGTCGGCCACCGCGGCCGGTTCGAGGACCACCTCGTACCGGCCCGGGGGCAGCTCGACCGGATCGGCGGCGGCCCGTGCCTTCGCCGCCGCCCGCGCCCCCAGGGTCGCGCCGTCCACCTCGTCGAGGCGACCGGCGCAGAGCCGGGCCACCCCGTCCGCGCCGCCCGCCCGGGCGATGCCGTCCATCGCCGCCTCGGTGGTGCGCCCCTGCGCCGCCTGGCCGGCCGAGTTGGCGAACGCCCCCGACCGGTACGCGGTCCGGCAGTATCCGGCCGCCTCCAGCCCACCCACCGCGTCGACGAAGGCCCGGACCCGGTCGGCCCGGGCCGCCGGCTCGGCGTAGGCGGTCGCCTCGTCGAGCAGGCCGTTGGAGTGCACCGCCGACGGTGGGGTCAGCCCCGGCCAGGCCGGGTCGGGCGGGCAGAGCCGGGCCGCGGCGAGGGTCCGCCCGACCAGGGCCCGCAGCCCGTCGGTGCCGACCAGGCTGCCGCTCCCGGCGGCCGTCCGACCGTCGACGTGCACCCGCAGCCGGACCGTCAGCTGCGACTCGGCGACGTTCTGGTGGATGAACGAGTTGGCGAACCGGGTCAGCGCCAGATCGTGCCGGACGACGGTGACCTCGGCCTCGGCGGCCGGACCGGCGACCTCGTGGACCAGCTCCACCACCCGGGCGGCGACGTCCAACTCGGTCGCCCCGGTGTCCCGCAGGCCGGTCATGCCCGCACCCCCACCCGGACGCCCCGGAACCGGGCCGGCGCCGCCGGATGCCCGGTGTGCCCGATCTGGCCGGGCTGGCCCTTGCCACAGTTCGGGGTGCCCCACGGGACGATCTCGGAGGAGAGCATGTCCATCGACCGCCAGAACAGCGGGCCGATGCCGGTGTAGGTGGGGTTGCGCAGCATCCGGCCGCGCCGGCCGTTGCGCACCTCCCAGGCGATCTCGCAGCCGAACTGGAAGTTCAGCCGCCGGTCGTCGATCGACCAGGACCGGTTGACGTCCATCAGCACCCCGTCGTCGGTGGCCGCGATGATCTCGTCGAGGGTGTGCGGCCCGGGTTCCAGGCCCACGTTGGTCATCCGCACCATCGGCAGCCGGGCCCAGCCGTCGGCCCGTACGCTGCCGCCGTAACCCAGGCCGGCGACGGCGGCCGAGTCCCGGCCGGCGAGCACCCCGACCCAGCGGCCCTCGCGTACCGCGTCGCGCTTGACCGCCGGGGAGCCCTCGTCGTCGAAGCCGAAGCTGCCCAGCGCGCCGGGGATCGTCGGGTCGATGGTGACGTTCATCAGCTCGGAGCCGTAGCGCAGCGACCCGAGCTGGGCCAGGTCGAGCCACGAGGTGCCGGCGAAGGCGGCCTCCCAGCCGAGGATGCGGTCCAGCTCGATGGCGTGCCCGACCGACTCGTGGATCTGCAACGCGAGCTGCTCGTCGCCCAGGATCAGGTCGGTCTCGCCGGACGGGCACTCCGGCGCGGTGAGCAGCGCCCGGGACTCGTCGGCGATCCGGGCGGCGTGCGCGGTCAGGTCGAGCGACTCGACCAGCTCCCACCCGGTGGTGCCGTACTGGCCCCGGTAGCTCGGCCAGGAGCGGCGCTGGGTCTCGTGCTCGCCGATCGCGGTGGCCGAGATGCCGCCGCCGCACTCGCGGATGTGCTGGTCGATGCGGTGCCCCTCGCTGGAGACGAACCACTTGCGGGTGTCCCAGATCTGGTAGAGCCCCTCGGCCAGGTCGGCCCCCTGCCCGCGTGCCGCCTCGGTGGCCCGGACCAGCAGGTCACCCTTGTCGGACAGCGGCACGCCGAGCGGATCGACCGCGCAGTCGGAGGCCCAGCTCGCCACCACCGGCTCGGCCGGGGTCAGCGTGATCGGTGGGCCGGCCACCCGGGCGCTCGCGGCGGCCACCTCCGCGGCCCGCCGGCCGGCCGCGCGGGCCGCCGCGTCGGACAGTTCGGGTACGGCGTGGAAGCCCCACCCCGACCCGACCAGCGCGCGTACGCCCAGGCCGATGCTCTCGTTCTGGGTCAGCTCCTCGATCGCGCCGTTGCGCGCGGACATCGACTCGTAGCGCAGGTGCATCACCCGGGCGTCCGCATACCGGGCACCCGCGTCGAGAGCGGCCTGTACGGCTGCGGCCGCCGCGTCGAACTCGGTCATGGACCGACCCTAGGCCAGTCCACCGACATCCGTCAGGGCAGCAGATCCTCGGGTCGGATCGTGGCCCGCACCGGCTCCGTGAGGTCGAGCGTCTCCCCGACCTTGGCGACCGCGTGCTCCAGGTAGTGCCGGCCGTGTCGGCGGTAGAGGTGCAGGTTGCCGTTCTGCTGCTCGACCAGCAGGTACCACTCGATCCCGGCGGTGGCGTAGTAGTGCATCTTGAGGACCTTGTCGGTCGCCGCGTTGCCGGGCGAGATGATCTCGCACACCAGGTGGACGTCGTGCGCCTCGACGTGGACCTCGTCGAAGTCGATCTCGCCGGTGACGACGAGATCGGGAATGGTGATCCGACCCGGCTTGAGGCGGACGTTGACCGCCTCCAGGACCCGCAGGTGCGCACTGCGGGCCGGCTGCCGTAGCGCGGCCCGGAGCTCACCCGAGATGTTCTGGTGGCGGGGGGTAGGGGCTGGGGTCACGTGGAGGCTCCCGTCGAAGAGTTCGACGCGTTGGGACGTCTTGCCGAGGGAGAGGTACTCCTCTTCGGTCCACGGTCCGTCGTGGCCGAACACCGCTGCGGTCATGGTCGGCCACCTCCACCTCGTGTCGCCGGGCATCCTCCACCGGGCACCCCGCCCATGGTCGCACCCCGGGTGCGACCGGACGGCGACGACACCGTGCGGCGACTACGCTGTGGTCCGGTGACAGCTCCCGCTCCGTAGCTTATTTTCAGCCTCGGCTCTTTGTTGTAGGTTCCCTACAATCCGAGGAGGCGGTCGTGGACAGTCCGAAGGCAGGCGACGACCCGTACCTGCGGGTGGACGACCTGCGGGTGCGGTTCGACACGGCCGACGGCGTGGTACGCGCGGTCGACGGGGTGTCCTTCACCGTGCCGCGCGGCCGGACGCTCGGCATCGTCGGCGAGTCGGGCTCCGGCAAGAGCGCCACCGCGCTGGCCGTGCTCGGCCTGCACGACCCCCGACGCAGCACCGTCACCGGCGGGATCACCGTCGGCGGGCGGCAACTCGTCGGCCTTCCCGAGGACCGGGTACGCCGGCTGCGCGGCCGGGATGCGGCGATGATCTTCCAGGACCCGCTCTCCGCGCTGCACCCCTACTACAGCGTGGGGCGGCAGATCGCCGAGGCGTACCGGGTGCACCATCCCCGGGCGGGGCGGCGGGCGGCGCGGACCCGTGCGGTGGACATGCTCGACCGGGTGGGCATCCCGCAGCCGGCCCGCCGCTACGACCAGTACCCGCACGAGTTCTCCGGCGGGATGCGGCAGCGGGCGATGATCGCGATGGCACTGGTCAACGACCCGGCGCTGGTCGTCGCCGACGAGCCGACCACCGCGCTGGACGTGACGGTGCAGGCCCAGATCCTCGACCTGCTCGCCGACCTCCAGGCCGAGTTCCGCACCGCGATCGTACTGATCACCCACGATCTGGGGGTGGTCGCCCAGGTCGCCGACGACGTGCTGGTCATGTACGCCGGGCGGGTGGTCGAGCAGGGCGGCGTGACGCAGGTGCTCCGTCGGCCGCAGCACCCGTACACCTGGGGGTTGCTCTCCAGCGTGCCGTCGCTGCACGGCGACCCGGACGCGGACCTGGTGCCCATCCCGGGCAACCCGCCCTCGCTGATCGACCTGCCGTCCGGCTGCGCGTTCCACCCCCGCTGCCGGTACGCCGGCGACCGTTCCCGCGCCGAGGTGCCGCGCCTCGCCCCGGCCGGCACGGACGGCCACCTGGTCGCCTGCCACCTCCCCGCCGACGACCGCGCCGCCCTCTCCCACCAGGCCGTGTCCCGGGCCGGGGTGTCCCCATGAGCGCGACGAACGTGCCACGGTCGCGGACGGAAGGCGGGTCCATGAACGCTGGTGAGCCGTTGTTGCGGGTGCGGGGATTGACCAAGCACTTCCCGGTCCGCACCGGCCTGCGGTCCCGGGGACTGGTGCGGGCGGTGGACGGGCTGGACTTCGACGTGCGGCCCGGCGAGACGTTGGGCCTGGTGGGGGAGTCCGGCTGCGGCAAGAGCACCACCGGCCGGATGCTGGTCCGGCTGCTGGAGCCGACCGCCGGGACGATCGAGTTCGCCGGCCGGGACATCACCCACGCCCGTCGGCGTGAGCTGCGTCCACTGCGCCAGGACCTCCAGATCATCTTCCAGGACCCGTACGCCTCGCTGAACCCCCGGCACACCGTCGGACGGATCGTGGCGTTGCCGTTGCAGGTCAACGGGATCGACCCGCCCGGCGGGGTGCGGCAGCGGGTACGGGAACTGCTGGAACTGGTCGGGCTCAATCCGGAGCACTACAACCGCTACCCGCACGAGTTCTCCGGCGGGCAGCGGCAGCGGATCGGGATCGCCCGCGCGCTGGCCCTGCGGCCGAAGCTGATCGTCGCCGACGAGCCGGTCTCCGCGCTCGACGTCTCGATCCAGGCGCAGGTGGTGAACCTGCTGCGTGACCTGCAACGCGACCTCGGCCTGGCGTTCGTGTTCATCGCGCACGACCTGGCCGTGGTGCGGCACTTCTGCCAACGGGTCGCGGTGATGTACCTGGGCCGGATCGTCGAGATCGGCGACCGGGACGACATCTACCGGCGGCCCCGGCACCCGTACACCCGGGCGCTGCTGTCGGCGGTTCCGGACGTGACCGCGACGGGTGGGGCGGGGCGGATCAGGCTGACCGGGGACGTGCCCACGCCGCTGGACCCGCCGTCGGGCTGCCGGTTCCGCACCCGGTGCCCCAGGGCGCAGGACGTCTGCGCCCGCGAGGAGCCGGCGCTGGTGGTCGACGCCGGGGGCCGGCACGCCACCGCCTGCCACTTCCCGGAGACCGGACCGCCGCCGGCCGGGGCGGGCGGTGCCGTGGCGGCTGCCGGCGCGGGTCGGGTCGGCGGGAACGCCGAGGAGGTGGCGACATGAGTGTGTCCCCGGTCGATCCGGCGACGCTGGCCGAGGCCGAGGCCGAGGCCGGGACGGGTGGCGACCGGCCCGGGTCCGGGTTCGTCGGACGCTCGCCCGGCCAACTCGCCTGGGCCCGGCTGCGGCGGGACCGCACCGGCCTGGTCAGCGGCGGGATGCTGGTCTTCTTCGTGCTGGTGGCGCTCGCCGTGCCGCTGATCGAGTGGGCGTACGGGATCGGCCCCCGGGAGCAGTTCCAGTCCCGGCTGGACGGCTTCGGGATGCCGCTCGGGTACGCCGGCGGGGTGACCGGGGAACACTGGTTCGGGCTGGAGCCGGGGCTGGGCCGGGACATCTTCATCCGGATGGTGCACGGGCTGCGCACCTCGCTGTTCATCGCGTTCGCGGCGGCGGTGACCACGGCGGCGATCGGTGTCGTGCTGGGCACCCTCGCCGGCTACCTGGGCGGCTGGCTGGACGCGGTGGTCAACTGGGTCACCGACCTGACCCTGGCGATGCCGTTCCTGATCATCGCGCTGGCGTTGACGCCGACCGTCGCGCTGCGCTTCTACGGCCAGCGGGAGGAGGTGCCGGCCGCGTTCCAGATCGGGGTGCTGATCGCCATCTTCGCGCTGTTCGGCTGGACGAGCACCGCCCGGCTGGTACGCGGACAGGTGATCGCGTTGCGCGAGCGGGAGTTCGTGGAGGCGGCGCGGGCCAGCGGCGCGGGGCTGGGGCACATGCTGTTCCGGCAACTGCTGCCGAACCTCTGGGCGCCCATCCTGGTGTCGTTCTCGCTGGCGGTGCCGGCGTACATCACCAGCGAGGCGGCGCTGTCGTTCATCGGCGTCGGGCTGACCGACGCCACCCCGAGCTTCGGCCGGATGATCTACCGCAGCCTGGACTACCTCCAGACCGACCCGGCGTACGTCTTCTTCCCCGGCATCACGATCTTCGCGCTCGTGTTCGCCTTCAACCTCTTCGGCGACGCGCTGCGGGACGCGCTCGACCCGAAGTCGTCCCGGTAGGAGGGCCCGGCGATGGCGCGGTTCCTGGTCAAGCGGCTCTTCTCGGCGGCGTTGACGCTCTTCGCGGTCAGCGTGCTCAGCTTCCTGATGTTCTTCGCCCTGCCCCGGGACCCGGTCACCGGGATGTGTCCCAAGAACTGCAACCCGGAACGGCTGGAGCGGGTCCGTCAGGAGCTGGGCCTGCGCGACCCGCTGATCAGCCAGTACGCCGGCTACATGAAGGGCATCGTCACCGGGCGGGACCTCGGCAGCGCCCAGGGTGGCCGGTGCGACGCGCCCTGCCTGGGCTGGTCGTACGTCGCCAACGAGGCGGTCAGCGACACCATCGCCCGGGTGCTGCCGGTGACGTTGAGCATCGTCGTCCCGGCGGCGGTGCTGTGGCTGCTGCTCGGGGTGGGCCTGGGCATGGTCTCGGCGCTGCGCCGGGGCACCTGGCTGGACCGGGCGGCGATCGGCTTCTCGCTGGCCGGGGCGTCGTTGCAGCTCTACTTCGTGGGGGCGGTGCTGCTGCTGGTGTTCGTCTACACGCTGCGCTGGCTGCCGGTGCCGAGCTACACGCCGTTGTCCGACGACCCGCTCCGGTGGGCCGGCGGGCTGGTGCTGGCCTGGTTGTCGCTGGCGTTCCTGTTCTCGGCGATCTACGCCCGGCTGTCCCGGGCGCAGATGCTGGAGACGCTGTCGGAGGACTTCGTCCGGACCGCGCGGGCCAAGGGCCTGGCCAGAAGCACGGTCTACGGGCGGCACGCGCTACGCGCGGCGATCACGCCGGTGGTGACGATCGCCGGTCTGGACGTCGGCGGCGCGCTCGGCGGCACGGTGATCACCGAGACGACCTTCGGCCTCAACGGCATGGGGCGGACGGCGGTCGACGCGGTCCGCGCCGGTGACCTGCCCACCATCATGGCGACCGTGCTGATCGCGGCGGTCTTCGTGGTGCTGGCGAACGTGCTGGTGGACCTGCTGTACGCGGCGATCGACCCCCGGGTGCGGTTGCGCTGACCGGCCCGTCGGGCGGTGGAAGTTACCGAAATCTGCTAGACAGTCCGAAGTTTTTCTTCTTGAAGATCCCGGGTGTCGGCGGTCACCTCCGCCGGTGACCGGGTGGAGGAGGTAGGAGATGCGACCACGCGCAGCAGCCGCCGTGGGCGGGGCGATCGCCCTGGTGGTGGCGTTGGGAGCCTGCTCGGAGAACACGGGTGAGGGCACCACCGTGGACACCGACCGGCAGCAGACCGGGGTGATCGCCACCGATCCGAAGGACTCCCAGGGCCCGGCCGCCGAGATCGACGGGGCGACCCGGGGCGGCACCTTCACCATCATCCGGGAGACCCCCATCTCGCACCTGGACCCGCAGCGGACGTACTCGTTCGCCGGTCTGATGGCCAACCCGCTGTTCGCCCGCTACCTGACCACCTGGAAGGACGACGGCAGGGGCGGCCTGGTCCTGGTCGGTGACCTGGCGCAGAACCCGGGCAACAACGTGAACAGCGACTGCCGGGTCTGGGAGTTCACCATCAAGGACGGGGTGAAGTTCGAGGACGGCAGCCCGATCACGGCGAAGGAGATCGCGTACGGCATCGCCCGCTCCTTCGACCCCGACCTGACCGGCGGCCCCACCTACCTCCAGGAGTGGATCGCCGACACCCCGCAGTACGACACGAAGTGGGACTTCAAGAAGAACAAGACGTCGCTGCCGCCGGGGCTGACCACCCCGGACGCGAAGACGCTGCGCTTCGAGTTCGCCAAGCCCCGCTGCGACCTGCCGTTCGCGGTCTCGCTGCCGACCACCGCGCCGCTCAGGCCCGAGCAGGACACCGGCGTCAACCTGGACCAGCGGCCGTTCTCCTCCGGGCCGTACAAGATCGCCAAGAACCAGGCCGGCGTGCAGCTCACCCTGGACCGCAACCCGCACTGGGACGCCGCCACCGACCCGGTCCGCCACCAGTACCCGGACCAGTTCGTCTGGACCTTCGGGCCGACCGCCGACGCGGCCGTCAACCGGGTGATCGCCGACAACGGCGCCGACCAGAGCGCGTTGGCCTGGAACTACGTGCCGGCCTCGCTGGTCGCCCGGGTCGCGCAGGACCGGGGCCTCAAGTCACGCAGCGTCCTGTCGCCGACGCCGAGCGCCAACCAGCTCGTCATCAACAACCAGCGGGTCACCGACCTCGCCGTCCGCCGGGCACTCAACTACGCCATCGACCGCGACGGCCTGGTCAAGGCGCTCGGCGGGCAGACCGTCGCCCAGCCGATGACCACCCTGATGCCGCCGTCCACCATCGGCTACCAGGCGTACGACGCCTACCCGGCCGGTGCCAACGGCGACGTCGACAAAGCCAAGGAACTGCTCGCCGGCAAGACCCCGGAGCTGGTCCTCGGGGTGGCCGACAACACCACCGAGCAGCAGATGGGCACCCAGCTCAAGGCCAACCTGGAACGCGCCGGGTTCAGGATCACGCTGCGGAACATCCCGGACGACGCGAAACTTGACGAGATCAAGAAGAAGAACAACCCGTGGGACCTCTACATCGGCAACTGGGCCGCCGACTGGCCCAGCGGCGCGTCGATCCTGCCGGTGCTCTACGACGGTCGCACCATCAAGGCCGAGGGCAACAGCAACCAGGCGTACTTCAACGACCCGGCGGTCAACGCCGAGATCGACCGCATCCAGGCCATGCCCCCGGCCGACCAGGGCCCTGAGTGGGGCAAGCTCGACCGGCGGATCATGACCGAGTACGCCCCGGTGGTGCCGCTCTTCGTGGACGTGGCCTACACGGTGCACGGCTCGAAGGTCGGCGGGATCTTCATCTCCAGCGTCTTCGGCTACCCGTCCTTCGTCAACGCCCACGTCAAGCAGTGACGTCGCACTGAGCCGGAACCGGGCTCCCTCCCGATCAGCGTCGGAGGGAGCCCGTCGGCTCGCGTGGGCGCACTGCGCCGATCTCCGATGCCCGCGACAGTCTCGCGGACATCGTTTCCCGCGCCCACTACGCCGGGCGGATCACCTACGTCACCCGGCGTGGGCAGCGACTGGCCGCCATCGTCCCCGCCGAGATGGCCGAAGCGATCGAACGCGCCGAGGATGCCGCCGACGTCGCTGCCGCCCGGGAGGCCCTGGCCCGCATCGACGAGGGCGACGCGCCCGTTCCGCTGACCGAACTGCGCCGCGAGTTGGGCCTGTGACCTCGCCGACGTACACCGTTCACGTCGAGCGTCGGTAACCATCGCATCGTCTACACCGTCCGCGACCAGGAATTGGTCGTCCTCGTGGCCCACCTCGGCCACCGCAGCGACGTCTACGAGACGCTCTGACCTAAGCGCCTACCCGGGCGGGGTGTTGTAGCGGTCGAGCGTCGCCTTGGACGTCGAGGCGTCCTGGAAGGTCAGCTCCCAGGGGCCGGTGTTGACGTCCATGTCCTTGCCGAACCCGACCCACTTCCCCGCCATCCGTCGACCGGTCGGCTCCACCAGCAGTTGGATCGCGCCGTGGTAGCGGGCTCCCCGGTAGTGACCGGCGGGGTCGGTCTGCTCCACCCAGGTGCCGGTGACGACGGCACCGTCCACGCTGAGATCCAGCGACAGCGACGATGCCGCCGAGCCGGGCAGGCTGCGCACGGTCAACCGGTCGCCGTGCTGGAGCACGACCACGAAGTGCTGCCCGGCGAAGGATTCGCCCCGGCTGCTGGAGTGGTATTGATAGCGGCTGAGCCATACCCCCTCGTGTGACCCGTGCGCGGCGGCTGATCTGGGCGTCGGGGTGGCCAGGTCGGACATGGGCGAGCGGTCGCCGCCGTCCTGGTCGTCGACCGCGTCGCCGTCAGGGGTCGTGGCGAAGCCGAGCAGTGTGATGGGCAGGCCGGTGACGACCTCCAACGCACGGGCGTACACGGGACGAGGGGCGGCGGTCATCCCAGACTCCCAGCGTTGGACGAGCCGCTTGTTGGCGTCGTTGGGTTCGCCGGCACGGTAGCCGGCGGCCTGCAGCGCGCGGGCGAAGTCGTCCTGGCTCATGCGCATCCTGGTCCGGACGGCGCGCAGTGCGATGTTGGGGGCAGCCATGCCGTCACGGTAGCGACTTTGTCGCCCTAATGTCGTCCCCTAGGCGACCGTTTTGTCACTTGCTATGACGTCGTGTGCAGCGACATTTCAGCGTCGAATCCATGTAGCGCGCGGTGGCTGAACCTGCCGCCGCGTTGTTGACGGAGGTGACGATGGAGCGTCGTGGCGACGGATCGACGGTGAGCCGGGGTGAGCAGATCGATGCTGCCGAGCGGGAGGCGGCGCGGCAGCGGATTCTGGCGCAGGCCGAGGCGGAGCGGATACCCGTGGAGGAAACGACCCGGGCGGTGCCGGATCGGCGGTGGCGCGGTGAGCGGTGACGCGTTGCCGATCGGTCGGCGGATGGCGTACCTGCGGGTGCGGCGGAAGCTGTCGCAGCAGTCGTTCGCCGACCGGCTGGGCAAGTCGAAGAGCTGGGTGGACAAGGTCGAGCGTGGAGTCCGCCCGCTGGAACGGATGTCGACCATCCGGGAGGTCGCGGCGGTGCTGCGGGTCGACACCGCGACGCTGCTCGGTCGGGACGTCCAACCCGCCGAGGTGGCCACGCGCGATACGAGCGTCGCCCGGATCAGTGCGGCACTGTCGACGTACGAGATGGTTCTTGGTCGGGTGGCGGCGGGCCGGGTGGTGCTGCCGGCGGATCGGCTGGCGCGGGCGCTGGGGCACGCGTGGACGGCGTACCAGCAGGCCCGCTATCCGCGCCTGGTGGAGTTGCTGCCGGGATTGTTGACCGAGGTGCACCGTGCCCACGTGCGGGACCCGGAGGTGGGCCGGGCGGCGGTGGTGCAGGCGTACCGGGTGACGGCGGCGCTGCTGGTGAAGCTGGACGAGGGAAGCCTCGCCTGGTTGGCCGCCGACCGGGCGATGTCTGCCGCCACTGGTGACCGGGTGTTGCTGGCGGGCGCGGCGGTGCAGCTCGGTCAGGTGCTGCGGACGGTGGCGCGGGCGCGGTCGGTGATGCTGGCCGCCGCGTACCAGATCGCCCCGGTCGATCCCGACCGTGGTACGCCGCAGGAGTGGTCGTTGTGCGGATCGCTACTGGTGCAGGCTGCATTGATCGCGGCACGGACGGGGGACGATCGGGCGGCCGACGGCCTGTTGGACGAGGCCACCGAGATGGCCGCCCGGGTCGGCGACGGTCACGACCATCACCGGACGGGGTTCGGGCCGGCGGCCGTCGAGGCGGGACGGGTCACCGCCGCCGTGGAACTGGGTGACGGCCCGCAGGCGGTCGCCCGGCACGAGGAGGTGATCGGGTGGGACGGGTGGCGCTGGCTGCCGGTCGAGCAGCGGGCCGCCCACCTGGTCGACGCGGCGCGCGGGTACCTGCTGACCGGTGATCCGGTCGGCGCGGCGCGGGCACTGATCCGCGCCGACCGTGTCGCGCCCGCCGAGGTCAGGCACCGGCCGGCGGTACGGAAGGTGGTCGACCAACTCGCCCGCGACCCGCGTGCCCCCACCACGATCACCCCGCTCGCCGTCAGCCTCGGGCTGCTCTGACGAGGGTCGGCCTGTCTGCCGGATTGCCCGGCGGCGGCGCCGACCCGGGCGGCGACGAGCCGCCCGCCGGGTCACGCGGCGGGTCGGCGGTCAGTCGACTCGCAGGGCCAGTAGGGCGCTCTTCAGTTCCTGTTCGACGTACTGCCGGGAATCCCGGTCGGCAACCATCAGCAGGTAGCTGTCCTGGCGGGCCGGAATTCCCGACACCGAGAACCGGAACTGGCAGGTGCCGTCGGCGAGCGCACGGGCGTCGGTCAACCGTCCACCCGCGAATCCGAGGCCGGCGAAGATGACCACCTGGGCACCCTCCCTGACGTCGGCGTGGCCGCCCGTCCCGGCGCAGCCCCCATGACCGTCGGTGACGAAGGACCCGCTGTCGCCGAGGAGGACGGTGCCGGAGGCCACGAACGTCTCCCCCGGCAGCCGGTTCGCCGCGACCGGAGTGCGGGCCCTGGTGCTGTTGCCCACGAACATTCCCCCTGCGAGCAGCAGCCCCGCAGCGGCACCGGCCCACATCCACCCGGGACGACGCCGCGTGGCCCGCTCCGCGTACAGGGGCTGCATGTCGTCTCCGGGGTGTGGGGCGGGCGGGACCTCCGAAAGTGTGATCGAAACCGTCCTCTCCCGCAGCCCCGTGCCGACCCCGGTGATCAAGAAGTTTGCGTCAGATTCCGGGCCGCAGGATGACGCAAACCTCTTGATCACCGGGGCAAGGCGGGTGGGGCGAGGCGGGTGGGCCGGTGTTGACCCCCGGACAGAGGCGCAATTCGATTGACCGCCGGTCGGCCGGTCGGGACAGTTCGGGGCATGGACCCGACGTCGCGCGTCAACCGGACCGCGTGGGAACTGGCCCACCAGGAGCGGGTCTGGGCCAACGACCAGATGCTGGCCCAGGCGGCGGCCGGCGTCACGCTCGTACCCAGCGAACGCGCGCTGCTGCGTGACATCCTGGCCACCCGCCCCCTGGTGGTCCACCCGCAGAGCGGCAACGGCCAGGGGTCTGGACGAACCGCGCATCCGCCCCGACCGTAGCTACTTCGGCCGCTCGTTCGTCTGCGCCGACGACAGTTTCCCGGCCCACGGGGCGGTGATGTGGCAGTGGACCCTCGGCCGGATCGTCACCGCCGTGGTCACCGCCGGCCTGGAGGTCCGGCAGCTCGACGAGTACGCGGAGCCGTTCTGGCGGATGGGTGAAATCGACGCGGCGGCCTTCCGGGGCCACCTGCCGAACGCGTTCGCCCTGCTGGCCCGCCGCCCCGCCGCCCGCTGACCCGCCCGACCGGCGGCCCGGCTCAGCCCAGGTGGGTACGGAGGAAGTCGAGTTCCAGGCGGAGCAGGCGTTCGGACAGCCCCCCGGCCGCCATGTGGGTGGCCCCGGTCAGCGGCAGCACCGCGTGCGGCCGACCGGTCGACAGCAGCGCCGCCGACAGCCGCAGCGTGTGCGCGGCCACCACATTGTCGTCGACCATGCCGTGCACCAGCAGCAGTGGGCGGGCCGGCTCGCCGGGATGCAGCGGCTCCGCCGCCAGCTCCACCAGCGAGTGGTGTCCGTACACGTCGATGCCGTCGTCGGGCAGGCCGAGGTAGCGCTCGGTGTACGCGGTGTCGTACAGCGCCCAGTCGCTGACCGGGGCGCCGGCGATGCCGCACCGGAACAGCTCCGGATGGCGCAGCACCGCCAGCCCGGCCAGCCAGCCGCCGAACGACCACCCCCGGATCGCCACCCGGTCCAGGTCCAGGTCGGGGTGCTTGCCGGCCAGCGCGGTCAACGCGTCCACCTGGTCGGTCAGGACCACGTCGGCCACCCGCCGGTGGATCGCCTTCTCGAACGACGGCGCCACGCCCGGCGTACCCCGGTTGTCGACGGTGACCACGGCGAACCCGGAGTCCGCCCACCACTGCCGCTCCAGCCAGGCCGACCGGGCGGCCACCACCTCCTGGTGGCCGGGGCCGCCGTAGACGTCCAGCAGCACCGGCAACCGGGTGCCCTTGACGTGCTCGGACGGGTAGAGCACCGCCGTCGGTAACCGCCTGTCGGTCACCCGGACCAGCATCGGCCGGGGCGCCGACGACGGGGTGGCGGCCAGCGACCGCAGCCGGGCCACCTCGCCGTCGCCGCGCCACACCGACCAGGTCGTCCCTGCGTCGTCCAACGAGGCGGTGCCGACGACCAGGGTGTCCCCGCCGACCACCGCCGTGTGCCAGCCGGGGGTGCTGCTCATCCGGCGGGCGTCCACCCCGCCACCGATCACCGTACGGACCCGGTAGAGGTGCCGTTGGCTCGGTTCGCCCTCACTCGCCTCGACCAGCAGGTCGGCCGGGCCGGGGCCGGTGGGCAGCCGGCCCACCACCCGCCGTACGTACAGCGAGGGCGGGGTGAGCAGGGTGCCGTCGGCGAACAGGCAGCGGGCGTCGTACCCGTCGTGGGCCAGTTCGCCGCCGACCAGCACCCGGCCGTCGGGCAGGTGCGCCGGGGTGCCGGGGATCGGCTCCACCCAGCGCGGGTCGGCCAGCTCGGCGTGCACCTGTGTCTCCCCGGTACGCGGGTCCACCGCCAGCACCAGGCCGTGCTGCTGCGACCGGCGCAGCACGGTGATCAGCGGGTTGCCGTCGGCCCAGTCGACCGAGGTCAGGTACGGGTAGGTTTCCCGGTCCCAGTGCACGTCGACCCAGCCGTCGTCGAGGTCGAGCAGGTGCAGGCTGACCTCGGCGTTCGGCCCACCCGCCCGGGGGTACGCGACGGTGGTCGGCGGGGTCGCCGGGTCCGCCGGGTCGTGCAGGTGCCAGCGGGGCAGCCGGGACTCGTCGACCCGGGCGGCGAGCACCATCCGCCCGTCCGGGGCCCACCAGTAGCCCCGGTACCGGCCGAACTCCTCCGCCGCGACGTGCTCGGCGAGCCCCCAGGTCACCCCGCCGTCCTCGCCGGCCAGCAGGGAGTCGGTGCCGTCCGGGGCGACCACCCGCAGTTCGCCCCGGCGTACCCCGTCGGCGGCGTCGGTCACGTACGCCACCCGCTGCCCGGTGGGGTCGGGTCGGGGGTCGATCACCGGCCCGACGGTGGTCACCTCGATCACGTCGCCGTGCACCAGGTCGGCCCGGAACAACCGGCCGGCCAGCGCGAACACCGCCACCCGGCCCGCGCCGTCCAGCGCGTACGAGCCGATGCCGGCGGCGCTGAGCCGGCGGCGTTCGCGTAACGTCCGCTCGCCCGGGGCCAGCGCCGCCGGGTCGGCGTCGTCGCCGAGCAGCACGGCCGGGTCGGCGATCAGCCGTTCCTCGGCGGAGGCGGTCTCCAGCGCCCAGAGCGCGTCGGCCGGGTCCTGCGGGCCGCCCGAGCGGAGGAAGACCACCCGGGAACCGTCGTCGGCCACGGAAACGGCGCGCGGCGCCCCGTGGCTGAACCGACGGGTACGGGCGGCCAGCTCGGGAAAGTCCACAACCCGGATCGTAGAGCCGTGCCGGGCGTGATGTGGCCGACCTGCCTGGACGCGTACGCCCCGGTGCCGCCGGACCGCCGGTTAGAGTGACGGTCGTGACGACGCTGCCCGACCGACGCCTCCTGCTGGTCCACGCGCACCCCGACGACGAGTCCATCGGCACCGGGTCGACGATGGCGCACTACGCCGCCGCCGGGGCCCACGTCACGCTGGTGACCTGCACCCTCGGCGAGGAGGGCGAGATCCACGTGCCGGCGCTGGCGCAGCTCGCCGCCGCCGAGGCCGACCAGCTCGGCGGGTTCCGGATCGGCGAGCTGGCCGCCGCCTGCGCCGCGCTCGGCGTCACCGACCACCGGTTCCTCGGCGGCGCGGGCCGCTACCGGGACTCGGGCATGATGGGCATGCCCACCAACGGGCACCCCCGGGCGTTCTGGCGGGCCGACCTCGACGAGGCCGCCGGGCTGCTCCTGGAGGTCATCCGGGAGATCCGCCCGCAGGTCCTGGTCACCTACGACCCGAACGGCTTCTACGGGCACCCGGACCACATCCAGGCGCACCGGGTGGCGATGCGGGCGCACGAGCTGGCCGGCGCGGAGGGCATCGCCCCGGCCAAGGTCTACTGGACGGCGCTGCCGCGCAGCGTCCTGGAGGCCGGGATGAGCCACTTCACCGAGTCGTCGGACAACCCCTTCGCCGCCATCGACAGCGTCGACGACCTGCCGTTCGGCACGCCGGACGATCAGATCGCCGCCCGGATCGACGCCACCGACCAGCATGCCGCCAAGGAGGCGGCGATGCGGGCGCACGCCACCCAGATCCCGGCCAACTCCTGGCTGTACGCGATCGCCGGCAACTTCGGCGCGGAGTTCATGGGCGTGGAGTACTTCACCCTGGCGGTGGGGGAGCCCGGCCCGGGGGGCGGCCCGAACGGCTGGGAGAGCGACCTCTTCGCCGGGATCGACCCGGACCCGGCGGACCTGCCGGGCGGCCGGCCGGTGGCGGCGCGACGGCCGGAGCAGGCGACCCCGGCGGGTGACGCGTCGGCGGCCACGGCGTCGGCCGGGCTCCGGTGACCCTGCCCGCCACGCCGATGCCGGTCGTCGAGGAGGAGACCGCCGCCGTCCCGCCGCCGCCCGGCTGGACGGCCCGCCTGCTCGACGTCGTGCTGCGGGTGGCCGGCGGGCTGGTCGCCGTGGTCGGTGGGGTGCTCACCGCCCTGATCGGGCTGCTGCTGTCCACCGTCCGGGCCGGCGGGCAGTTGATCGGGGTGTCGGTGGTGGTCACCATCCTGGGCGCGGTCGCGGTGAGCTGGTTCGCGTACGCGGCGGTCGGCCGGAAGTGGGCGGTGGCGTTGCCGGCGCTGCCGTGGTTCGTGCTGATGGCGGTGGCGGCGGTCCGTACCGCCGAGGGTGACCTGCTGGTCGCCGGGGACAACTGGGTCGGGCTGGCGATGATCACCACCGGGGCGATGACGTTCGCGGTGATGGCGTTCCGGCAGATGCTCAGCCCGCAGCCGCGCCGCCACGACGGGTGATGACGACACACAGCCGGCGGTGGTAGATATTCCTGCCAGGAGACCCGCCGACGGGGCGGGTGGTACGGCGGGAGGCGTGTGATGACGGAACGGTGGCGGGTGGTCGGCGCACTCGCGGCGGCCCTGTTCGCGGTCAACGTGGTGGCCCGGGTGATCATCAAACTCGGCTTCGACGGGAACGACACCGCCGCCGACCGGGTCTCGCTGGGCATGTTCGTCGTGGTCGGGTTGATCCTGGCCGGGGTGGTGTTCATCCGGGGCCGGGCCGTTCCGGCGGCGCGCTGGGGTGCCGACGTGTCCGCCGCGGTGGCCGTGGCGCTGCTGCTGACGGTGCTCGTCGGCCCGCTGCTGGTGGGGAACAACCCGTTCGGTGGCGGTGCGGGGCTGTTCTTCGCCCAGATCTGGCTCTACCTCCTCGCCGCCGGGGCCGGTGTGGCGATCGGCTACCTGGTGCTCGTCGCGCTCGGCCGTGACCACCGTTCGCAGCAGCTGCGGCGGTACGCCGAGCGCAACGTCGGCAAGCCACGTCGGGTGGTCCGCCGCTGACCGCTGCCGGCCCAGGCTTGATCAACTCAACGGGGCGCAGGTAGCGGTGTCCGGACCGAGGGGATGCCGCAACCTCGGCCCACAGGAGTCGATCAAGGCGGCCGGGCCGGATCAGGTGGGTGGGGCGACCCGGGTCAGGTAGGTGTGGTGGGTGGTGAAGCCGAGCTTGCGGTAGAGCGCCACCGCCCCGGTGTTGCGCTGCTCCACCTGGAGGAAGGCGTGCGTCGCCCCCTCGGCCGTGCCCCACCCGGCCAGCGCCCGGATCACCCGGGCCGCCAGCCCCTGCCGGCGCGCCGACGGGGCCACCTCGATCAGGCTGAGCCCCAGCCAGCGGCCCTGCCCGGTGACCGTGCCCCGGCCCGTCGCGACCAGCCTGCCGTCGGCGTACACCTGGGCGAAGCGGACCCGGGCCACGGCGGTGAGGATGTGCCGGGCGGAGTCCGGCAGGCCGCCCTTGCGCCCGGCGGCGACCGCGAGCCACTCCTCGGACGGCGCGACGTCGAGCACCACGGGCGGGCCGTCGACGTCCCGACCCGCGTCGCGCGGGGCCGGGCCGTGGCGGCCCACCCCGGGCCCCGGGGACGTGCCACCCGTCCCGGCGGGGAGTGGCTCCGGGGACGTGCCGTCCGTCCCGGCGGGGAATGGCTCCGGGGGCAGCAGGGCGGCCAGGGGGACGGTCTGGACCAGGGTCAGCGGCCGGGCGGTCCAGCCCCGGGCGTCCAGTTCCGCGCCGACCGGCACGGCCAGCGGCAACGGTGTGTTGACCATGGCGGGTTGGCCGTGTCCGGCGTACCAGCGTTCGATGGCGTCGACCGCCGCCGGCAGCGGCCGGTCCGGGTCGCCCACCGGCAGGGCCGAGTTGGCGCGTCCGGTCCAGCCGTCGGCGGAGCGCAGCAGCCAGTCGCCGAGCCGGCCGCGTACCGGCGCGGGCCACGCCTCGTCCGCGGCGAGTTCCAGCTCGACCACGGCGGAGGCGGTGGGCCGGCGGGTGGGCGGCACCCGTTTGGCCCGGTGCACCTCGGCCACCGGCACCCGGACCCGGCCCTGCGCGGTGGCGATGGTGAGATGGGTCTCGCTCAGCTCGACCAGTTCGCCGAGGGCGTCCGAGAAGAGGGGCCGGCCCTCACGAATCCCCACAATGCGGCGAACCACGATCCGGTGTCCCACATCCTGCTGTCGGAGCACGATCGACCTCCTCCCCGGCGAGATACTAGGCTCTTAGCGTCGCGGGTGATCGCGACGAGTCTTGCGGAGGAGAAGACCGGTGACCTACATCATCGCCGAGCCGTGCGTGGATGTGCTCGACAAGGCATGCATCGAGGAATGCCCGGTCGACTGCATTTACGAGGGCAACCGGATGCTCTACATCCACCCCGACGAATGCGTCGACTGTGGTGCCTGTGAGCCGGTCTGCCCGGTGGAGGCCATCTTCTACGAGGACGACGTCCCCGAGCAGTGGAAGGACTACACCGGGGCCAACTACGAGTTCTTCGAGGACCTGGGCTCGCCGGGGGGCGCGTCGAAGATCGGCAAGGTGGAGAAGGACGCGACGTTCGTCGCCGGCCAGCCGCCGCGCGGCGAGGGCCACTGAACCGGCCCGCCGCCGTGGCAGCGGGGTCGCCGACCGGGCCCGGTACGGGCCCGGTCGGGTCCGCGCCGGAACCGTCGGTCCGGCCCGTGCCGGTGTCGGCCCGGTTGCCCGAGTTCACCTGGGACACCCTGGACGCCGCAGCCACCCTGGCCGCGGCGCACCCGGACGGCCTGATCAACCTCTCCATGGGTACGCCGGTCGACCCGGTGCCCACGGTGATCCGGCAGGCCCTGGCCGACGCGTCCGACACGCCGGGCTATCCGCTGACGGCGGGCACCCCGGCGCTGCGGCAGGCCATCGCCGGCTGGGTGGCGCGCGCCTGCGCCGCCGGTGTCGACGGGCTCGGGGTGCTGCCGACGATCGGCTCCAAGGAGCTGGTCGCCTGGCTGCCCACCCTGCTCGGGATCGGCCCCGGCGACGTGGTCGTGGTGCCGACGATCGCCTATCCGACATACGAGGACGGCGCCCGGCTGGCCGGTGCCACCGTGGTGCGGTCCGACGCGCTGACCGCGGTCGGTCCCACCTCGCGGGTACGCCTGGTCTGGGTCAACTCGCCCGGCAACCCGACCGGCCGGGTGCTGCCCGCCGCCCACCTGCGCAAGGTGGTCGACTGGGCCCGGGAGCGCGGTGCCGTGGTGGCCAGCGACGAGTGCTACCTCCCGCTGGGCTGGACGGCCGACGCGGCCCCGGTGTCGGTGCTCGCGCCGGAGGTCTGCGGCGGCTCGTACGACTCGGTGCTGGCGGTGCACTCGCTGTCCAAGCGGTCCAACCTGGCCGGCTACCGGGCCGGGTTCGTCGCCGGTGACCCGGCGCTCGTCGCCGAGCTGCTGAAGATCCGCAAGCACGCCGGCATGATCGTCCCGGCACCGGTGCAGGCCGCCATGGTGGCCGCGCTCGGTGACCAGGCGCACGCCGACGAGCAGCGGGAACGCTACCGGGCCCGGCGGGAGACGCTGCTCGCCGCGTTCACCGGGGCGGGTTTCCGGCTGGAACACTCCGAGGCGGGCCTCTACCTCTGGCTCACCCGCGACGAGGACTGCTGGGACACCGTCGACTGGCTGGCCCGCCGGGGCATCCTGGTCGCCGCCGGGGCCTTCTACGGCCCGGCGGGGCAGCGGCACGTCCGGGTGGCGCTGACCGGGTCCGACGCGCACGTCGGGGCGGTCGCGCACCGGCTCGCCCAGCCGTAGGGACGGCTGCGGTGGGCGACGACGTCGGCCGGCTCCGGGCCGCCGTGGTGGGCACCGGCCTGATCGGCGGGTCGATCCTGCTGCGCCTGCACGAGGCGGGCGTCCCGGTGACCGGCTGGGACCCGGACCCGGCGACCCGGGCCGAGGGCCGCCGCCGGGGCCTCGACTTCCCCGACGAGCTCGCCGACGCGGTCCGCGACCGGGACGTGGTGTTCCTCGGCGGCCCGCTGCCCAGCCTGCCGCAGACCCTGCTCACGGTGGCGGGGCTGACCGGCGACCGGTGCATCGTCACCGACGTGGGCAGCACCAAGGAGGCCGTCGCCGGGTTCGCCGGGGCGCACGGGTTGACCGGCCGGTTCGTCCCCGGGCACCCGATGGCCGGCACCGAACGGGCCGGGCTCACCGCCGCCCGGGCCGGCCTGTTCGCCGACGCGGCCTGGGTGCTCTGCCCGAGCGTCGACGGGCTGGTGCCGTTCCGGGCGCTGGTCGGGCTGGTGGTCGACGTCTTCGGCGCGCACGTCGTACCGATGTCGCCGCAGGTGCACGACCGGGTCGTCGCGCTGTCCTCGCACGTGCCGCACCTGCTGGCCGGCGGTCTGGCCGGGGCCGCCGCCGACTCGACGGTGCGCGACGCGGTGGTCCGGCTCGCCGCCGGCAGCTTCCGTGACGGAACCCGGGTGGCGACCACCCCGGCCCGGCGTACCGCCGCCATGCTGCTGGCCAACCGGGAGCAGGTGCTGCGGCAGTTGGCCGAGGTACGGGCCGCGCTCGACGCGCTCGCCGAGGCGGTCCGCGACGACGACCTGCCCACGCTGGTGGCCCACTACGAGCGGGCCGGCGCGGTGCGGACGGCCGGGTCGGGCCGGGAACTGCCCGTCCGCCGGACGTTCGACCTCGACGCCGACCCCGCCGGGGAGTTGGCGTTCGTCCGGTCGGTCGGCGAGTCCGGCGGACACCTGACCGGCTGCGCGGTGGCGCGGGCGACGGTGACGTACACCGGGCTGCGGCCGGCCTGACCGCGCGGAAACCGGCGGCGCGCCGACCGCGCCGCTAGGGTGGGTGCGTGGCGGACGGACCGGTGGTGGCGGTGCGCGGTGAGGCGTACCGGGAGGTGCCGCCCGAACTGGCCCGCTTCGAGGTGACCGCGACGGCCCGGGAACGGGACCGTCAGGTCGCGTTGGCCCGGCTCGCCGAGCGGGCCGCCGCCGTCCGGGTGCTGCTCGACGAGCACGAGCCGGCGGTGGACCGCCGGGAGGCCGGTGAGCTGCGGGTCCGCCCCGAGACGAACCGGTCCGGCGAGCGGGTCGTCGGCTACCTCGGCAGCGTCTCCACCACGGTCACCGTCACCGACTTCGGCTCCCTGGCCGAGCTGATGCTGCGGCTGGCCGAGCTGGACCACGTCGAGGTGGCCGGCCCCTGGTGGTCGTTGCGCCCGGACAGCCCGGCCCACCGGGAGGCCCGGCACGCGGCGATCGCCGACGCGCTGCGCCGGGCCCGGGAGTACGCCGAGGCGCTCGGCGCGCGGGTGACCGCGCTGCGGGAGCTGGCCGACACCGACGAGGGCTCCGGCGCGGGCGGGGCGATGTTCGCCCGCCAGGCCCGCCAGGGTGGCCCGCCGGAGCTGGACCTGGACCCCCGTCCGCAGTCGGTGCACGCGGTGGTGCGGGCCCGGTTCACCATCAGCGAGCCGGTCCTGAGCTGATGCCCGGGGCGCGTCCGTTCTCCCTCGACGACCTGGTGGCCCGGGCCCGGTCGCTGGCCGACGCCGGCCCCCGGCAGCTGCTGGGCATCGCCGGTGCGCCCGGGGCGGGCAAGTCCACCCTGGCCGAGCGGATCGTCGCGGCGGTCGGTCCGAGCGCCCGGCTGGTGCCGATGGACGGCTTCCACCTCGCCCAGGCGGAGCTGGTCCGGTTGGGCCGGGCGGACCGCAAGGGCGCGGTCGACACCTTCGACGCCAACGGGTACGTGTCGCTGCTGCGCCGGTTGCGCCGGTTGGAGCCGACCGCCGTGTACGCGCCGCTGTTCCGCCGCGACCTGGAGGAGCCGGTGGCCGGGGCCGTGGAGGTGCCGCCCTCGGTCCGGCTGGTGGTGACCGAGGGCAACTACCTGCTGCTCGCCGAGCCGCCGTGGGACGAGGTGCGGTCGTTGCTGCACGAGGCGTGGTTCCTCGACCTGGACGCCGGGGCACGGCTGCGCCGGCTGGTGGCGCGGCACGTGGCGTACGGGCGGTCGCCGGAGGCGGCGCAGGCCTGGGCGTACGGCAGCGACGAGGCGAACGCCGCCGTGGTGGCGGGCACCGCCGACCGGGCCGACCTGGTGGTCCGGTCAACCGACCCGGGGTGACGGGACGGTACGTCGCAGCAGCCGGGCCACCAGGGCCCGTTCCCGGTGGAACTCCCACGCCTCCGGGTAGCCGCTGTGGTTGCGGATCGGCGGGTCGGCGACCTCGCCCCCGCTGGGGTGCAGCGCCTCCGGGTCGGTCACCGGCACGTCCCGTTCCCCGGCGTTGACCTGCCAGCCGAGCGGGTCGGTGTCCCGCCAGAAGTTGGTCCACGCGACGTGGCCGGAGGGCCAGGTCAGGCTGTCGGCGAGCACCCGGAGCCGGGCCGGGCCGAAGTAGGCGGGGAAGACCCGCCCGTAGAGGCGGGTGAGCTGGCAGCCGTACGACAGGAACCAGATCCGTCGCCGCCACCGGGTCGGCAGTTGGAGCACCGTCGCCGCGCAGATCACCGTGCCCTGGCTGTGGCCGGAGAGGATCACCCCGTCCATCCGGCGCGGGTCGCGTTCGGCCAGCGCCAGGATGCCGGCGATCCGGGTCTGCAACTCGGGGACGGCGCGTTCGGCGTAGCTGGGCGGGGCGAGCGGGTGTGCGGCGCGCGGCCAGAAGGTGCCGACGTCCCAGAGCACCCCGACGCTGCGCCGGACGGTGTCGTTGCGGTAGACCAGCATGCCGAGGCCGGCGACCACCAGCGGCAGCCAGCCCAGCAGGGTGTCCCCGAGGTCGGCGGCGGCGTGCACCAGCCCCGGCCAGCCCGCCGCGCCGACCGGCGCCGGGCGGGTACGGCTTAGCGCCGCCACGCAGGACAGCGCCACCAGCACCGCCGCGATGGTGGCGTAGCAGCCGATCAGCCGTACCGCGTGCTCGCCGACCAGGCGGTGCAGCGCGCGGAAGGTGCTGACGTGCCGGCATCGGCGCAGGTCGTGCGCGGAGAGGGCCTGCCCGGCGGCGGTGAGCCGGGTGTATTCGACGCGGCGCAGCCGGTGGAAGAGCACCCCCGCGCGGACCAGCGTGCCGAGCAGTGCGGCGGTGGCGAGGGTGAAGGCCAGCCCGGCCCACATCACCGGCAGGGGCAGCACGATCGGGGAGAACCCGCTGGGTGAGGCGGCCCCGTCGAGCCGGTCGGTGACCCAGTAGAGCAGGCCGGCGCAGTAGGCGATGGCCATCATCCAGCCGAAGCCGGCGATCACCGCGGCCCCGCGTCCGGCCCAGGCGACGTCGGTGTGCACGCCGAGCGGTTGCTGGCCGGCGTCGCTGCCGGTGCGGGGCAGCAGCAGTCCGATCGCGGCGAGCGCGATGGCGGGTGCGGCGAGCATCCAGATCCGTAGCCCGTCGGGGGCGGCGGGGACGCCGGGCAGCCGACCGTCGAGCCAGGCCACGCCGAGGGGCAGCAGCACGGCGGCCGTGCCGGGGACGGGCAGCGCCCGTCGGCCGGACCGGGCGACCGTGCCGATGGCGAACAGCAGCAGCACCTGGTAGGTGGCGAGCCAGGCGACCAGCCCGTCGTAGCCGGGCAGCGAGTGGTCGGCGCGGCAGCCGGCGAGGCCGGGGTCGCGGGTGCAGCCGACCGGTGGGCGGAACTGCGCCAGCGGGGTGCCGGCGGGGCCGTCCGGCAGCAGCAGGAGGGTGAAGGTGCCGGTCAGCGCGAGGCCGGTGAGCAGGCCGACGGTGAGGCTCCACCGGCCGAGCGGGCTGGCCCCGCCGCGCCGGGTCAGCCAGGGGCGGCCCACCGCCACCACCGCGATCACCACGACCGTGACCAGGGCGGCGACGGTCGGGACGGCGACCACGGCCCGGACGCCCCGGGCCGGGTCCAGCACCAGCACCGCGCCGACGGGCACCGCCGCGGCGAGCGCCGCGCCGACGCACAGGTGCAGCACGGCGGCCCGGCGCAGCTGTCCCTCCCCGCCCCAGAAGGTGGGGTCCTGCAACGGGTTGGCCAGGTCGGGCGTCGGCTCGGCCGGGTGCTCCCCGTCGCCCGCCGGGGGTCGGGGTTCGGCGGGCATCTCGGCCTCGTACTGGTAGGTGCGCCAGGAGACGATGCCGAGCACCAGCAGCGTCGCCAGCGGCACCAGGAGGCCGACGGCGAGCGCGTGGGCGTCCGCGCGCCACCAGCCCCGGCCGAGGAACTCCCACGGGCCGGGCAGTTGCCGCAGGCACTCCTGGTCGACGCACTGCCAGGCGATCAGGTCGACGCCGATGCCGGTGGCGGCGAGTACCAGGGTGCCGGTGAGGCTGAGGCAGAACAGCCGGATCAGCCAGGCGGTGATGCCGGAGCGGCTGCCCCAGCGTTCGGTGTCCGGGTCGGGCGGGATGCCGGGGCGGGCGTACAGGGCGACGTTGGCGAGGGTGAACGGCAGCAGCAGCGTCCACAGGGCGCGTTCGACGTCCCGTGCGGTCCGCGCCCCCGAGGTCAACTGCCCCCAGCTGTACGCCTCGACGACGACGGGGTCGTCGGGGGCGGAGTCGCTGGCGCGGTAGAAGCCGGTGACGTCGCCGCCGGAGACGAGCCGGGGTTGCGGGCCGGTGCCGGTCGGGTCGGCGGGCAGGCCGAGGATCTGGTCGGGCGGGGTGTTGGACACGCCGTGTACCCGAAGTTCGAGTACCCGCTCGGCCATCGGTGCTCCCTGGTAACGAAGTCACTACCCAGAGTGCATCGGAATTTGCCGTTCGCCCACGGTTGCGTCGAGGTTTTCGCAGCTCAAGCTGTTATTGCAGGGTGCGGATCACCCGTGCGGGGTTACCCACGGCGACCACGTTGGGGGGTAGGTCGCGGGTGACCACCGCGCCCGCGCCGACCACCGTGTTCTCCCCGACGGTCACTCCGGCGAGGACGATCACCCCGCCGCCGAGCCAGACGTTGTCCCCGATGGTGATCGGCTGGGCGGCCTCCCACTTGGCCCTTCGCGCCCGGGCCTCGATGGGGTGGGTGGCGGTGAGCAGCTGCACGTTCGGTCCGATCTGGACGTCCGCGCCGATGGTGATCCGGGCGACGTCGAGCAGGACGGCGTTGAAGTTGACGAAGCTGCGGTCCCCGAGGTGGGTCTGCCAGCCGTAGTCGCAGTGCAGGGGTGGGCGTACCCAGGCGCCCTCGCCGACGCTGCCGAGCAGTTCGCGCAGGGCGGTGAGTCGGGCCTGCGGGTCGTGGGCGGGGCTGCGGTTGAAGCGTTCGGCCAGCCGCGCGGCGCGGTCGAGATCCGCGACGATCTCGGGATCGTCGGCGATGTACGGCTCGCCGGCGAGCATGCGTTCCCTCATGGACGTCACCAGGTGATCGTCGCCGATCGGGCGGCCCGGCGGGACGGAATCGGGTCGGTCGTGTCTCAGCAATGTGTCCGGACGGTCATCCCCCGGACTTCTTTTTGCATACCGAGTATGTAATTCTGAGGCATCGATGTGACTCGGTCGTCGCGAGGTAGCTGGTCATCTCGATGGCTCCTGTCATGTAGACGTCTTAGGAGGAGGTTCCGTTGCACCGAAGCAGAAGAACCGCGGCCGGCGGGCTGGTGCTCGCCCTGGCCCTCGGTCTGCCGGCGACGGGCGCGCACGCCGCGCCCGCCGGCCCCGCCGCGTCCCGGCCCGCCACGCCGGCCACCGGCGCCAGCACCGTCACCCTGATCACCGGGGACCAGGTCACCGTCACCCGCACCGGCGGCGCCGCTGTACGCCCCGGTGCCGGCCGGGAACACCAGCAGTTCCTGGTCCGCCGGGAACACGGCCACCTTTCCGTGGTGCCCCGCGACGCGGTGCCGCTGCTGCGCTCGGGGCAGGTCGACAGGCGGCTGTTCGACGTCACCGGCCTGATCGCCGCCCGCTACGACGACGCCCACCGCGACAACCTGCCGCTGCTGGTGTCGTACCGCCAGGGGCAGGCCCGACGCGGCGCGGCCGTGCTGCCGGGCACCCGGGTGACCCGCGACCTGCCGGCGATCCAGGGCGCGGCGCTGACCGCCGGCAAGTCCTCGACCGGCGCGGTCTGGTCGACGCTGACCGGCGGCGACGCCGGAGCCCGGCTCGACGCGGCAGGGGGCGTCGAGCGGATCTGGCTGGACGGTCGGCGCACGCTCTCCCTCGACCACAGCGTGCCCCAGATCGGCGCGCCCACCGCCTGGGCCGCCGGCTGGACCGGCAAGGGGGTGACCGTCGCGGTGCTGGACACCGGCATCGACGCCACCCACCCGGACCTCGCCGGCAAGGTCGGCGAGGCCCGCAACTTCAGCGACCTGCCCGACCAGCGGGACATCGTCGGGCACGGCACCCACGTCGCGTCCACCATCGCCGGCAGCGGTGCCGCCTCCGACGGGAAGTACAGGGGTGTCGCGCCGGACGCGACGCTGCTCGACGGCAAGGTCTGCGAGGAGTTCGGCTGCGCCGAGTCGGCGATCCTGGCCGGCATGCAGTGGGCCACCACCGAGAAGAAGGCCGCCGTGGTCAACATGAGCCTCGGCGGTGGCGACACCCCCGAGGTCGACCCGCTGGAGGAGGCCGTCCAGACGCTGACCGCCCAGACCGGCAGCCTCTTCGTCATCGCCGCCGGCAACGACGGCTCCGACGGCTCGGTCGGCTCGCCGTCCACCGCCGACGCCGCGCTCGCCGTCGGCGCGGTCGACCGGGACGACGAACTCGCCGACTTCTCCAGCCGCGGCCCCCGCGTCGGCGACGACGCGCTCAAGCCCGACATCACCGCCCCCGGCGTCGACATCGTGGCCGCCCGCTCCGTCGACGGCCAGATCGGCGACCCGGTCGGCACGAAGTACGTCGCGCTCTCCGGCACGTCGATGGCCACCCCGCACGTGGCCGGCTCGGTGGCGCTGCTCGCCCAGCAGCACCCGGGCTGGAAGGCCGGGCAGCTCAAGGCGACCCTGATGGCCGCCGCGAAGCCGCACCCGACGCAGACCGCCTACGAGCAGGGCGCCGGCCGGGTGGACCTGACCCGGGCGATCACCGAGCAGGTCACCACCGACCCGGTCAGCGTCTCGTTCGGCCGGGCCCTGTGGCCGCACGGCGACGACGCCCCGATCACCCGGACCGTCGCCTGGCACAACGGTGGCGCCACGCCGCTCACCCTCGACCTGACCGTCGAGGTCAAGGGGCCGGGCGGGAAGGCCGCACCGGCCGGCATGTTCACCCTCGGCGTCAACCGGATCACCGTCCCGGCCGGCGGCCGGGCCGAGACCACCGTCACCGCGAACACCCGGCTCGGCGTCGACGGCTACTGGACCGGCCGGGTCGTGGCCCGCTCCGGCGGCACCGTCGCGGTGACCCCGCTGGCCGTGCACCGGGAGGTGGAGAGCTACACCGTCACGCTCACCCACCTCGACCGGGGCGGCAAGCCGGGCGGCGACTACTCGACCGCCCTGGTCAACCTCGCCGACGGCGACGTACGCGACGTGTTCGAGGCCGACGGCGTCGTCGAGGTCCGGGTCCCCAAGGGCCGGTACGGGCTGAACAGCGTCTTCTTCGAGGCCGGCCCGGACGAGGAGTCGGGCGGGCTGGCCATGCTCGCCCAGCCGGAACTGGTGGTCGCCGGCGACACGGCGGTCACCATCGACCTGCGGAAGGCCAAGCCGGTACGGATGACCGTCCCGCAGGCCGACGCCCAGGTCGCCCTGGTCGACATCAGCGCCAACTACCTGCTGCCCGACGACGGCAGCTACGGGTTCGGCATCGTCTCCTTCGACACCTTCGACGGGCTGTCCACCGGCCAACTCGGCAAGACGGTGCCGGCCGACGAGTTCGTCACCACGATCAACAGCCAGTGGGCCGACCGGGAGGCCGAGAACAGCCCGTACCTGTACGCGCTCGGCGAGACCGTCCCGGGCAAGGTGCCCAGCGGGTTCGTCCGCGACTACCGGCGGGGCGACCTGGCCACGGTGGTGCACAAGTTCCGTGACCCGTACCCGAAGATGGAGGCCGAACGGCTGGTCTTCCCGAACAACGGCCTCAACCTCGGCGGCTGGGCGGTCGTCCTCCCCACCGACCTGCCCGGCCAGCGCACCGAGCACTACAGCACCAGGGGCGTGCGCTGGGAGTCCGAGCTCGACTTCGGCATCCGTGACCCGGAGGAGGGCTGGCTGGACGTCCAGGCGATCCTGCTGGGCCTGCCCACCAAATACCAGGCCGGCCGCCGGATCACCGAAACCTGGGGGACCGCGCCGCTCGGGCCGTCCCTGCCCGCCCCGCGCTGGCCGCAGGACGGCGTCACCCGGACCGGGGACACGATCGTGGTGAGCGTGGCGTTGCACAGCGACGCGGCGGGGCACCCCGGCGGGTCGCTGACCGACCGCGCCCGTACCGCCCTGTGGCGCAACGGCAAGCTGGTGGAGGAACTGGACAACCCGGGGTACGGCGAGTTCACCGTGCCGAAGGCGACCGGCGACTACAAGCTGACCGTCGAGGCGAAGCGGAGCCTCACCGACCTCGGCACCGAGGTGGAGGCGAGCTGGACGTTCCGCTCCGGGCACGTGGCCGGTGACACGCCGAAGCTGCTGCCGCTGTCGGAGATCCGGTTCACCCCGCAACTGAGGGTCGACAACACCGCCCCGGCCGGGCAGGTCTTCGCCGTCCCCGTGCAGGTACGGCGGCAGCCGGGCGCCGGCACCGCCAAGCTGGCGAAGCTCAGCGTCGACGTGTCGTACGACGGGGGGAGGACCTGGCGGCGGGCGACCGTGGTGAAGGTGCCGGGCCAGGGCACGGTGGCGCTGGTCAAGCACCCGGCGGGGGCCGGGTACGCGTCCCTGCGGGCGACCGCCCGGGACACCGAGGGCAACACCGCGAGCACCCGGATCATCCAGGCGTACCGCCTGAAGTGAACCGACGTCCGGGCCCGCGACGGTCTCGTCGCGGGCCCGGACCGGGCGGCTCAGTCGTTGGCGTGCAGGGCGGCGTTGAGCGTGATGCCCTGGCCGGTACGCGGCTTCGCCTCCAACGCCCCGGTCACCGAGTTGCGCCAGAACAGCAGGCCGTCGACGCCGGACAGCTCGCGGGCCTTCACCACCCGGCCGTCCGGCAGGGTGATCTTCGAGGCGGCGGTGATGTAGCAGCCGGCCTCGACCACGCAGTCGTCGCCGAGCGAGATGCCCACCCCGGCGTTCGCGCCGATCAGGCTCCGCGAGCCGATGCGCACCCGGTCGGTGCCGCCGCCGGAGAGGGTGCCCATGATCGACGCACCGCCGCCGATGTCGGAACCGTCACCGACCACCACGCCCTGCACGATCCGGCCCTCGACCATCGAGGTACCCAGCGTGCCGGCGTTGAAGTTGACGAAACCCTCGTGCATCACGGTGGTGCCGGCGGCGAGGTGCGCGCCGAGCCGGACCCGGTCCGCGTCGGCGATCCGCACCCCGGCGGGCACCACGTAGTCGGTCATCCGGGGGAACTTGTCCACCCCGTACACGGCCAGGTGGCGGCCGGCGGCCCGCTCGATCACCCGCAGCTCGTCCACCCGCTCCGGCGGGCACGGGCCGGCCGAGGTCCACGCGACGTTCGCCAGTTGGGCGAAGATGCCGTCGAGGTTCAGCTCGTTGGGCCGCACCAGGCGGTGCGAGAGCAGGTGCAGCCGCAGGTACGCGTCGGCGGCGTCCTTGATCGGCTCGTCCAGCGCGCCGATCACGGTGACCACCTGCACCGTACGCAGGCCCGGCAGGGCCCGCTCGCCGATCGCGCCGGGCGGCAGGTCCAGCACGTCGGCCTGGTCCTCGCCGGGGACCAGCGGCAGCTCACCCAGGCCCAGCTTGCCGGTCGGGTACCAGGTGTCGAGCACCTGCTCGGCGGCGGTCACGGTGGCCAGGCCGATACCCCAGGCGGATTGGGACGTCACTGTTCTACCCTCTCGTTCGCGGCTGCGGGGCCGGTGGGCTCACCCCTCACGCCCACCGTTCAGGACGGTACCGTGCGAATCATGGAGAACCCGCTGACCCCCGAGGTCCTGGCCGATCCGGTGGCGCTGACCCGTGCCCTCGTCGACATCGAGTCCGTCTCCCTCGACGAGAAGGCCATCGCCGACTGTGTCGAGGAGGTGCTGCGCCGGGTGCCGCACCTGAGCACCTTCCGGCACGGCAACACCGTGATGGCGCGGACGGATCTCGGCCGGTCCTCGCGGGTGGTGCTCGCCGGGCACCTGGACACGGTGCCGCACAACGACAACTTCCCGTCGACCATGCGCGGGGACCTGATGTACGGCTGCGGCACCTCCGACATGAAGTCCGGGGTGGCCTTCGCGCTGCACCTGGCGGTGACCCTGCCCGACCCCCGCTACGACGTGACGTACTTCTTCTACGAGGCCGAGGAGATCGAGTCCCGGTACAACGGGCTCACCCTGGTCGCCGAGGCGCACCCGGAGTGGCTCCGGGCCGACTTCGCGGTGCTGCTGGAGCCGACGTACGGCATCGTCGAGGCGGGCTGCCAGGGCACCATGCGGGCGATCGTCACGGTGCCGGGCGAGCGCGCCCACGCGGCCCGCTCCTGGCGCGGGGTCAACGCCATCCACGGCGCGGGCGAGGTGCTCCGCCGCCTCGGCGACTACCGGGCCCGCCGGGTCACCATCGACGGCTGCGACTACCGTGAGGGCCTCAACGCGGTACGGATCGACGGCGGCGTGGCCGGCAACGTCGTCCCCGACCGCTGCGAAATCGAGATCAACTACCGGTACGCCCCGGACCGGGACCCGGCGGCGGCCGAGGCGCACCTGCGGGAGGTCTTCGCCGGCTACGAACTGGCGATCACCGACGCGGCGGCCGGCGCGGCCCCGGGACTCGACGCGCCGGTGGCCCAGGAGTTCCTGGCGGCCGTGGGTGCCGCCCCGATCGGCAAGCTGGGCTGGACCGACGTGGCCCGGTTCGCGGCGATGGGCATCCCGGCGCTGAACTTCGGCCCCGGCGACCCCAACCTCGCCCACCACAGGGACGAACACGTCGAACTCACCAAGATCCGCGACGGCGCCGCCACCCTCCACCGCTGGCTGGCCCCCGCCTGACCCCGCCGGCCCCGCCCCGGGCTCGCTCCGCCCCGGGCCCGGCCCGGGTTCGCTCCGGTGATCAAGAAGTTTGCGTCATCGAGAGCGCTCTCCCGTGACGCAATTCTCTTGATCGCCGAGTGTGGCAGCGCCGGGGCGAAGGGGTTGGTGGCAACGGGCTGAGCTCGGCCGGTCACGGGAGTCGGGCCGGCGGGGCGTGGTGGGTGTGGTGAGGCCCCCGGGGTCGGGGGACCGCGGGGGCCTCGGTACGTACAGGTGAGGGTTCGGGTGGCCGGCCAGGGGTGTGAGGCGGCGGCCGGCCGGGTGGTGCGGGTCGGGCTGGTGGTGTCAGACGGTGGTGAGGCGGGGACTGTCGGGCTCGGTGGGCTCGACGGACGGGGCGGCCGGCTCCACCGGCACCTCCAACTGTCGGGCGCGGCGGCGCTCGGCCACCACCTCGTTGATCCTTCGCTGCATCTGCCGACGGATCCGCATCCGTTCGTTGTTGCTGATCACGCTTGCTCCTCCCCCGAAGGCGCGCGCCGGGCCATACCCGGTATGTGAATAGTAAGACGTACGGGCGACAGAATTAGTTGCCCAAGATCGCGAACTTTTTCTCCGACCCGTCGGCCGGCACCGCCCTGACGTGCGCCTCCACTACGGTGGCTGTCATGAGTCAGACCAACGGGCGGCAGTCGGGCCGCGATCCGGAGCGGCACCGGGGGGCGGTGACGCTGCGCCGTGGCGCGATCCCCACCAGCACCGCCGACCAGCGGTTGCTCGACTCCCGGGGGCGCAGCGACTGGAAGACCAAGGACGCCTGGCGCGCGCTGCGCATCCTCGCCGAGTTCGTCGAGGGCTTCGACACGTTGGCCGATCTGCCGCCCGCGGTGAGCGTCTTCGGCTCCGCCCGTAGTAAACCCGACAGTCCCGAGTGCCGGCTGGCCGAGGAGTTGGGCGCGGGGCTGGCCCGGGCCGGCTACGCGGTGATCACCGGTGGTGGACCCGGCGTCATGGAGGCGGCCAACCGGGGGGCCAGCGAGGCCGGTGGCCTCTCCGTCGGGCTGGGCATCGAACTCCCCTTCGAACAGGGGCTCAACGACTGGGTCGACCTGGCCATCGACTTCCGCTACTTCTTCGCCCGCAAGACCATGTTCGTCAAGTACGCCCAGGCGTTCGTCGTGCTGCCGGGCGGCTTCGGCACCATGGACGAGCTGTTCGAGGCACTCACCCTGGTGCAGACCGGCAAGGTGACCCGCTTCCCGGTGGTGCTCATGGGCACCGACTACTGGCGGGGCCTGCTCGACTGGCTGCGGGACAGCATGGCCGCCGAGGGCAAGATCGGCCCGGTGGACCTGGAGCTGATCTGCCTCACCGACGACGTCGACGCGGCGGTACGGCACATCGTCGAGGCCGAGGCGGCGCTCGCCGTCGACCAGGAGGCGGTACGCGAGGAGGCGGTGGCGCGTACCGCAGCCGACCAGCAGGCCGCCCGCCGGGCCGCCGACACCAACACCCCCTCCCCGGGTACGCCGTCCCACGGCACCGGGGCCGGTGGCGCGGGCCGGGGCGTGGTCGACGGTCGGGAGGGCTGAGCCGGTGGCGGCGATCTGTGTCTTCTGCGCGTCCTCCCGCACCCTCGACCAGCGCTGGCTGGATCTGGCCGCCGAGACCGGGGCGGAGCTGGCCCGGCGCGGTCACACGCTGGTCAGCGGCGGCGGCTGTGTCGGGATGATGGGCGCGCTCGTCGACGGGGCGCGGGCGGCCGGTGGGCGCACCGTCGGGGTGATCCCGCAGGCGCTGGTGGACCTGGAGGTCGCCGACCTGGCCTCGGACGAACTGCTGGTCACCGACGGCATGGCCGGCCGCAAGACCATCATGATCGACAAGTCGGACGCGTTCCTCACCCTGCCCGGCGGCCTGGGCACCCTGGACGAGCTGTTCGAGGTCTGGACCACCGCCACCCTGGCCATGCACACCAAGCCGATGGTGCTGGTCGACACCGACGGCTTCTACCGCCCGCTGCTCGACTGGCTGGGCACGATCACCGACCAGACCTTCCTCAAGCCCGCCGGCCTGGACCTGCTCACGGTCACCCCGACCGTCGCCGCCGCGCTCGACGCCCTGGAGGCCCGGCTGCCCTGACCGGGGGCCGGGCTGGGCCACGGTCGGCCCGAGGCACGCCGGGCCGGGTCAGACCCGGGCGGGGTGGTGCGGTGGGTGGTGTCGTACCGACATGGTGGGATGTGGGGGTGCAGGGGTACCGGCTGGTGCGCCGACCTGCCGGACCGGGCCCGCAGGACGGGCGGTCCGCCGCGGACGTTCGGGGGGACGGTCGGCACGGCGGGCCGGCCGAGGGGCCGGGCCGGGCCGGTGCGGGCGTCGAGGGGGAGCCGCGGCCCGGGGGGCCGACGGGCGATGCCGTGCGCCCCGCCGGGAGGCCACCGGCCCGGGGTCCGGCGGGCGATGCCGTGCGCCCCGACGGGCGCCGGCACGACCCGCTCCAGGCGGAGGTGGTGGCGCACACCGACGGGCCGATGCTGGTCCTCGGCGGGCCGGGCACCGGCAAGACCGGCACCCTGGTCGAGGCGGTCGCCGCCCGGGTCGCCGAGGGGGTCGACCCGGAACGCCTGCTGGTGCTCACCTTCAGCCGTCGGCAGGCCACCGGGCTGCGGCACCGGATCGAGGCCCGGATCGCCGCCGACGGCCACCGGGTGCTGCGGGAGCCGCTGGTACGCACCTTCCCGGCGTACGCCTTCGGGCTGCTGCGCCGGGCCGCCGCCGAGCGGGGCGAACCGTCCCCCCGGCTGCTCACCGGCCCCGAACAGGATCTGATCATCCGGGAACTGCTCGACGTCGTCGGCGGCGAACCCGACGACGACCCGGTCGGCTGGCCGGACGACCTGCTCCCCGCCCTGCGTACCCGGGCGTTCGCCGCCCAGCTGCGTGACCTGCTGATGCGCGCCGCCGAACGCGGCGTCGGGCCGGTCGAGCTGGCCCGGCTGGGGGAGAAGCTGGGCCGCGCCGACTGGCCGGCCGCCGCCCGCTTCCTGCGGGAGTACGTCGCCGTCCTCGCCCTGCGTGACGTCGGCAACCGGGGTTCCGTGGCGTACGACCCGGCCGAGCTGGTGCGGGCGGCCACCGGCATGCTCCTCGACGATCCGGAGCTGCTGGCGGCCGAACGTCGCCGGCTGGCCCACGTCTACGTCGACGAGCTGGCCGACACCGACCCGGCCCAACAGGACCTGCTGGCCGTCCTGGCCGGGGGCGGCCGGTCCCTGGTGGCGTTCGCCGACCCGGACTCCTCCACGTACGCCTTCCGGGGTGCCGACCCGGCCGTGGTGACCGCCTTCCCGCACCGGTTCCGCACCGCCTCCGGGGCACCGGCGGCACAGGTCACCCTCACCACCTCGTACCGGGCCGGCGCGGTGCTGCTCGGGGCCACCGGTCGACTCGCCCGGCGGCTGCGTGGCCCGGCCGGGCACCGGCGGCTTCGCCCCCTGCCCGACGCGCCGCCCGGCAGCGTCGAGGTGCGTACCTTCCGCTCGGCCACCAGCGAGGCCGCCTGGCTGGCCCACGCGCTGCGCTCCGCCCATCTGCTCGACGGGGTGCCCTGGTCGGCGATGGCGGTGCTGGTCCGCTCGACCCACCTGCACCTGCCGTCGCTGCGTCGGGCGCTGCACACCGCCGGGGTGCCCACCGTCGTGCACGGCGAGGACCTGCCGCTGCACCTGCAACCGGCGGTCGCCCCGCTGCTGCTCCTGCTGCGCTGCGCGCTCGAACCGGCCCGGCTCGACGAGGAGTCCGCGATCGCGCTGCTGCACTCGCCGCTGGGCGGGGCCGACCCGCTCGCCGAGCGGCGGCTGCGCCAGGGGCTGCGGGCGCTCGCGCTGGCCCGGGGTGACCGGCGGCCCTCCGGTGAGCTGATCGTCGAGGCGCTGGCCGACCCGGCGGAGCTGGCCGGCATCGAACGGCGCTGGGTCGAACCGGCCCGTACGGTCGCGGAGCTGCTCGCCACCGCGCGGACGGCGGCGGCCGTGCCCGGGGCGACCGCCGAGGACGTGCTCTGGGCGGTGTGGGAATCCAGTGGGCTCGCCGAACGCTGGGCCGGGGCGGTCAACCGGGGGCGGGCGGCCACCGGGGAGCACGAGACCGCCCAGCGCTGGCGGGCCGAGGCCGCCGACCGGGACCTCGATGCGGTGCTGGTCCTCTTCGACGCGGCGGCCCGGTTCGTCGACCGGCTGCCCGGCGCGCGGACCGAGGTCTTCCTCGACCACGTCCTCGGCCAGGACCTGCCGGCCGACACCCTGGCGGCCAGCGCCGACCGGGGTGAGGCCGTCCGCCTGCTCACCGCGCACGCGGCCAAGGGCCTGGAGTGGGACCTGGTCGCGGTGGCCGGGGTGCAGGAGGGCGTCTGGCCCGACCTGCGGCTGCGGGGCAGCCTGCTCGGCTCCGAACGGCTGGTCGACGTGCTGGTCGGCCGGGCGGACGGCACCGGCGCCCGGGCCAGCCTGGTCGGGCAGACCTCCGCCCTGCTCGACGAGGAACGCCGGCTGTTCCACGTCGCGGTGACCCGGGCCCGGCATCGGCTGCTGGTCACCGCCGTGGCCTCGGCCGCCGTCGGCGGCGACGACCACGAGGAGCAGCCCAGCCGCTTCCTGCACGAACTCGGCGTCACCGACCAGGACGGGAACGGCCCCACCGGAACCGGCCCCACCCCGCCCGGCCCCGCCACATCGGCACTTTCCCGCCACGATCCGCTGGCTACCCGGAGCGACGGGGACGGCGCGGGAGACGAAGCGGGTCGGTCATCCGACGGGGAACCCGGGGAGGTGGGCGAGAACCTGCCCGGGGGGCCGGATGAGAACCTGCCCGGGGACGCCGGGGACGGCCCGGCCGGGGAGCTGCCCGTGGGGCGGCCACCCCGGGCGCTCACCCTCTCCGCGCTGGTGGCGGAGCTGCGTACCGCGGTCGTCGACCCGGCGGCGTCGGTGGCCCGGCGGCGCGCGGCGGCGGCCGAACTGGCCCGGCT
>NZ_JACGMO010000119.1:0-24600 GCF_015354745.1 Micromonospora sp. S-DT3-3-22 | reverse complement strand
GGGACGGTGGCGGCCCGCGCCAGCCCGCCCACACCGCACCGGTACGCACCCCGGAGGCGGGGACCCGCCTCGCCGACCCGGCCCGCCCGCCTGCCGACCCGGTGCGCTCCGGGGGCGAGCGGACGCCGGGGGAGTGGTCCCGCCCGGGTGGCGACCGGACGGTGGGGGAGCCGACCCCGCCGACCGGCGAGCGGACGGCCGGTGAACCGGCGACCCGGCCGACGCCGGCCGACACCGCACCGGTGCGCGGTCCCGTCGACGGTGCTCCCACCCGCCCCGACGGCCCACCGCCCGGCCGCGACGCCGACCCGGTCCGCGCCGACGCGGACCCGGGACGCCGCGACGTCGATCCCGTCCGCCGGGACGCCGGGCCGGGACGTCACGAGATCGAGCCGGTCGGGCGCGAGGGCGAACCTGTCCGGCGCGATCCCGGGCCGGGGCACCGGGACGTGGAGCCGGGCGGGCGGGACGCCGAGGCGGCACACCGGGACCCTGACGACGCGCCACCCCCGTTGCCGGCCGACCGCCCCGAACCACCGGTGACCACCCGGGACGACCCGGCGGCCACCGGTCCCGACCGGACCGGGCCGGCCACCGACCCGACCGGGGTGACCCGGGCCGACCCCCGCCCGGACCACCCCCGGCCCGAGGACCGCCCGGCCACCGACCGGCCCCCGCAGGACCGGCCCCCCGAGGATCGCGGGGCGGAGAACCGGGGGCCCGGGGACCGGGACGCGCAGACCGGGGCCTCGATCCGTCCCCGCGACGAACTCCGTGCGATGGAGTGGGCGGACCGGGCCTACGACCGGTTCCGGGCCGACCCGGGGGACGTCGCGGACATCGCGGCGAACCTCGCCACCGTCGCCCGCCCCGGCGGCACGACAGGTTTCACCCACGCCGAGATCGCCCGGGTGAAACAGCACCTCATGGTCGACGAGCACGTGCTGCGGGACTACCCGGACGGCTGGGTCCGCCGACGCTTCGACGCGGACGAGGACATCGCGGAGGCGTGGATCAGGCTGCGGGAGGGCCGCCCGCTCGAACCCGACCTGGTCCTGCTGGAGCACGAGCTGGCCGAGTCGGGCTACCTGCTGCTGCACCCGGACGCCACCTACCCGGATGCCCACGCGTACGCCCAGAGCCTGTTCAATTGGGAGCGGGTCGCGCCCGGCCGGACCGGAGAGGACCTGGACAACTCGTGGCCGAGGAGAACCGGTGATGGCGATTCTGGTGGACTTCGAAATGGTCCGGGAGGACAGTCGGGAGGTCGAGTACAGCTTCGGCTACCCGGAGAAGGACCGTCGGCTGGTCATCCAGAAGGGGTCCCGGGAGGGGCAGGTGCTGGACGGGCTGGAGGACATGCAGTACCGGAAGGCGTACGGCAAGATCCTGCGGATGCAGGCCGAGGCGGCGAGCTGGCCGCCGGGGGGCAGCTACGCGGCGTAGCACCGGCGGAGGGGCACGTCCCGTACGAGCTGGTGCCGGCCGGGTCGCACCCGGTCGGGCCCTCGGTGCCGCTGCCCGAGGCGGTGCGGTCGACGTTCGACGGGCACGTCGGGGAGCTGCTGGCCGGCCGGGACGCCGGGCCGGTGGACCAGCCGCACCGGGCGAGCTGGGACGAATCGTCCCGCCTGCTCACCGTCGAGTACCCGGACGGGCTGCGCGTCGGGGTGGTGCTCCAGGTCAACTCGGCGCTGCCACCCGGGCAACCGGTGGTGCTGCGGCCGGGAATGGCGGTCGAGCACGGGCAGTGGGTGCAGCGGGAGCCGGCCGGGGTCGTCCTGCCGGAGCACCTGCCGGCCGACCCGGCCACGCGGGCCGCGTTCGTCGACCGGCAGCTCGGCGACGCCTGGCGCACCCTCCACCACGAGATCCACCAGGTACTCGACCGTCCGGTCGAGCCCGGCCGGTCCGGGGTGCCGACGGACGGCGTACCGGAAGGGGGACGGGACGGGGCGACGCCGCCGCACGGGCCGGCGCGACCCGGACCGGCGCGGACGCCGCCGGAGCCGTCGCTCGCGGCGCTGGAGGCACCGGTCCGCCCGGACCCGCCGGTGCTGGACGCCGACGCGGTCGGTTTCCGGGACGCCACCGCCCCCGCGCCGGCACCGCCCCGGCCGCTGACCCCGGGCACCGTGCGCGGCCTGCTCGCCGACCCGGCGACCCCCGGACAGCTGCGGGACTGGGCCCGGGAACACCTCGCGGTACGCCAGGAGGACGGCTCCCACCTGCCGCGTAGCCAGGCCGAGATCGACGCCGTGGTGGCCCGGCTGCGCGCGGAGACGACGGCGCTGGTCGCGCAGCGGACCCCGGCCGACCCGAACGCCGCACCACCCGCCCCCGCCCCGAGGCCCACCCTCCCGGACCCCGCCGGGCCGAGGCCCGTCGTCCCGGAAAACGCCGCCCCGAGGCCCGTGCCCCACGACACCGCCGGGCCGGGGCCCGAGCCTCCGGACGTCGCCGCGCCCAGGACCGCCGGGCCGCCTGCCGCCGGGCCGGATGCCGGCACACCCGGGACCGCCGAGGCGCCGACGGACGGGTCGCCACGGGCGGGCGACGAACTGCCGGTCAGCCAGGAACTCGCGCCGAGCGGCAACTTCCCCGCCCACCGCACCCGGACCGGCGCGGAACTGCCCGGGCAGGTGCACGAGCTGGTGGGCAGGGCGAAGGAGAACCTGCTCGCCCGGTACCCGGAGGCGGCCGTCGCCGGCCGGATCGCCGACCTCGACGCGGTGGCCGGGCAGGCCGACCGGTTGCAGGCGGCCGCCGACCGGGCCCGCGACGGCGGCCCGCTCGGCGACGTCGTGCGGGAGGTACGCGCACTGAGCCGGGCGGTCGACGGGTACGCCGACCGCTACCGCGACTGGCGGGACTTCTCCCGGGGCGGGGAACACGCCGACCCGGGCTGGCGGGACCTGGACGGGGTGGACCCGCTCAACTCCGTCGAGATGGCCCACCGGGTGGTCGGCGTGGACCCGGTGACCCACCGGTTCCACGTCATCGACCAGGCGATCGCGGTGGCGAAGATCGGCGACGTGCTCGGGCCGGCGTTCGAGCGGCACGCGGCCGACACCTTCGAACGCGTCATCCCGAAGGACATGGAGAGCGTCGAGGCGCTGCTCCCACCGGAGCTGCGCCTGCCCGAACTGGACGACTGGGTCCGGGGACCGGCGCGGGGTGGCTTCGACACCCGGACCGAGATCCTCTATGTCGACCCTCGGGACGGCACCGCGCACCGGCCGATCAGCGCCGTCGCCGCGACCGTCGTGCACGAGAGCATGCACCGTCTCCAGCCCGGCCCCGACGTGCTGGGTGACCTCCTCGCCCGGGGGATCGCCGAGGGACGGTACGGCGACGACGTCGAAGCGCAGGTGCTGGTCCCGTTCCGGTTCGAAGGCGAGTTCCAGGCGTTCGTCGTCCAGCAGCAGTTCCTGCGGGGGCTGGCCGGGTTCCGCGCCCTCGACCACGCCGGGGATCCTCGGGTGCCGCGTAGCGACGCCTACCAGGAGCTGGCCGACCGGACCCCGCAACAGATCCGGGACTACGTCCTGGAGCGGTACGTCACCGATCCCGCCGAGCGGGCCATCCTGTCGCGGGAGCCGTCGCTCGACGGACTGGTCGGTCTTCCTCCCGAGCAGGTGGTGGAGCGGGCCCGACTCGCCATCGACGAGGCGAACCACCCGATCGCCGGCGAGCGTCGGGTCGGCACCCTGCACGGCCCGCTCAGCCGCGACGTCGCCGCGCGGCACGGCATCGACCTCGGCGAGATCAGTCGGGAACAGGCGGCCCGTCCCCTGCCCGCCCTCCGCGACCAGGCATCCGGTACGCAGGCTCCCGCTCCGCCGCGTCCCGCAGACGTGACGCCGCCGCTCGCCGAGTGGGTGCCACACCCGGCGAGCGGCCCGCCGGACGGGGGCCCCGCGGACCGGCCGGAGTCCGGGCACCGCTCCGGTGTGCTCGGCCGCGCACTCCGCCGGATCACCGGGTTTCTCGCCGGGCCCGAGCCCGCCCCTGTCGCTGCGGACCGGCCGGCGACGTCCCGACCGGCCGCCGATACCCGACCGGCCGTCGCCGACCAGCACACCGCGCCGGGGCGGTCGCCCGCCCGGGACGTCGACGGGGCAGCCCGGGGTGTGCCGGACCGGTCCGCACCGACCGGACGTACGCCGGAACCGACGACACCCGGCTGGCCCGCCCCCGGCGTGACCCGCCCGGAGCAGGCGTCCGTCAACGGGCCGGGAGCCGTGGCTCCGCCCGTCCCCGACGGACGGACCCTGCTGAGGCTGACCGAGCGGCGCTGCATCGTCGACGAGCTGCGGGACGCCACCGACCCGATCGACCAGGTACGCCTCCGCGACGAGCTGAACCGGCTCGACGCCGATCTCGCCGGACACGGTTACCCGGTGCACGGGTTGGAGCGGGTGCCGGAGCCGGACGGGGTGACGCCGACCGACGGACGGGAGTACGCCCGGCACGACGAGATCTGGTCCGACCGGCCGTGGCGGCAGGAGGACCGCAGGCCCTCCCTCGACGAGCTGATCCCCGAAACCCGGGAGGAGGCCGCAGCGTGGGAGGAGGCGGTACGCCGGGAGTTCGCCGACCAGTTGGACGGACGCGAGTTCGCCGGGCTACGGCTCCGGGTGGACCTGACCGATCCGTTCAGCGTCGGCGTGCACCGCAACGAGGTGGTGGTCCGGGCCACGGTGCACGACGGGGACGGCGCGAACGTCGGCCGGGTGGTGCGGTCCTTCCACCGCGACCACGACGGCAGCCTCTTCGTCGAACACGTCTCGCTGAAGCTCGCCGACCAGGTCCAGGGCCGGGGCTTCGCCCGGGAACTCAACGGCCACCTCACCGGGTGGTACCGGTACTCCGGCGTCGCCCGGATCGAGGTGCACGCCGCCTCGACCGTCGGCGGGTACGCGTGGGCGCGCGACGGCTACGACTGGGCGCCGGACACCGGGCACCGGGCGAACGCCGTGCTCGACCGGCTCCGGGCCGAACTGCGCGAGGTCGACGCCGACATCGCGCTGGCCGGCCGCGCCACCGACGGCCCCGTCGACCCCGACCGGCTGCGGGCCCGCTACGGCACCACCGATCCGCAGCGGGTGCTCGCCGAGGCGTACCGGCAGCGGGAGGCGGGGCGGGAGATCCTGGACCGGGCGGCCCGGCACCCCTTCGGCAGCAGCCGGTACCCGACCCCGTTCGAGATCAGCCAGGCCGGCTGGGGGGAACACCACCAGGGGCGGGACGCCTCGTGGATCGGCAAGCGGGCGTTGCTCGGCGCGGACTGGAAGGGCGTCAAGCCGGTCAGCGACACCGGGCCGCTGCACCCCCGCTCGGCGTACACCGTCGGGCTGCCCCGGGTGCCCGACCCGTCGGCGATCCACGGCCTGCTCAGCGGCGGCCATCCGCCGGTCACCGCCGCCCGCGTCCCCGACGCGCAGTTCCACGGGTACGGCCGGGACACCCCCGAGCCGGAGCTGGTACGGCAGCTCGGCGACGACGCCCTGCGGCAGACCGTGGGCCGGTCGCCGGCCGACAGCCCGCTGCGGGGCGTACGGCTGGAGTTGACCGCCGTGCCGGCGGACGCGCTGCCCGACGGTGCGGTGGCCCGGTCGGTGCCAATCGACGCGGACGGCCGGAACCTGCCGCACGGCACCGTCCCGCCGGACGGGGGCGGTTGGCGGATAGAGCTGTCCGACCGGGCGGCCGACGTCACCGTGGCGCGGGCCGTCGCCCACGAGGCCGCCGAGCTGACCGCGATCAGCGAGCGGGCGGCCGGCGGGCTGGACCCGTTCACGCCGGACGCGCTGACCCCCGGGGCACCGGCCGACGGCGCCGGCCTGAGCCCGCACGACCTGGGCCGGCTGGCCGAGGCGGAGGTGCTGGCCGACCTGCTGCGCGACCCGGCCCAGACGGCGTACGCCCGCACCGAACTGCGGGCCCTGCGCGACCATCTCGGGCTGCACCCGGACGATCCGGGCCTGGCGGCCCGGCTGCGGTTGCTCGACGGGCGGCTGAGCGACGCCGGCCGGGAGGCGCTCGTCGGTGCCGACCCGCCGGCCCGGACCCCGACGCTGCGGATGCTCGGCTTCGCCGACGGGGTCACCCCCGGCGGGACGGTGCACCGGGTGGCCGAGGCCCTCGGTGGGCACGGCGACGAGCTGAGGATCCGGGTGCCGGGGGCGCAGCCGTCGACGCCGGCCCCCGGGGTGCGGCTGTTCGGGGCCGATCCCGTCGCGGGCGTCACCGGGCCGCTGAGCCCGCTGCTGCGCCCCGACGGGCTGCCCGGCGACGTGGACGTGCTGGTCGGCCACGGGCAGACGGCGGGCATCGCGGACGTGCGGCGGGACGCCTACCCGGACGCCGCGGTCGTGCAACTCCTCGACCGGGTGCCGACCGACCCGGAACACCTGCGGGTGCTGTCCCGGGCGGACCTGGTGGTGGCCGTCGGCCCGGACGTGGCGGACGGGCTGCGGCAGGGGCTGACCGGGCTGGGCGGGCGGATGCCGGAGATCCGCGAGGTGACGCCGGGGTTCGTGCCCCGCCCGGTGCCGCCCGTCGGCGGCGGCCCCGGCGCCGGCCCGAGGATCCTGGTGTACGACGGCGACTCGGCCGCCCACCGGCAGGCCGCGCAGGTGGTCGCCGAGTTGCGGTCCCGGGGCCTGGCCGGCACCCGGCTGGTGGTGACCAGCGTGGAGTCCGATCCGGGCGTACGGCAGGTGCGCAGCCGGGAGCTGAGCACGCTCGCCGGCACGTTCGTGGAGGTCCGTCCGCTGCCGACGGAGGCGGGCGCGGTCACCGCGACGTTCCACGGGGCGGACGTCGTGCTGGCGTCGTCCCGGGGCGACGGCTACGACCCCGGCTTCGTCCTCGCCGCCGAGCACGGCGTCCCCGTCCTGGTCGACGGTGCGACCGGTGCCGGCCGGCTGCTCGCCGACGTCGACCGGGTCCCGGCCGGCCTGGGCCGGGACTCGGTGGTCGGCGAACCCGTGTCCGCCCCCACCGCCTGGGCGGACCGCGTCCAGGGCCTGACCGACGCGGCCGTCGCCGGCCGCGAGCGCGCGCTGGAGCTGCGGCGGCACCTGACCGGTCGGTTCGGGCCCGAGGTGACCGCGCAGGCCGTGCACGACGGCCTGGCGGCGGCCGGGGTGCGGGGCGGCCGGGTCGCCGACGGCGACTGGAACGGCGAACTCTCCCCGTACGAGGTGGTCCGCCGGAACCCGGCCCCGGCCGGGGAGACCGCCGGGCGGCTGCGGGTGATGACCACCTGCACCGAGTGGCACTCGAAGCTCGGCGGGGTGCCGACGGCCAACCGGGAGCTGACCGAGGCGTTCGCGGCGGCCGGGGCGCAGGTGCACGCGCGGGTGTCCGCAGTCGACCCGGACCGGCCGGACCTGGTCCGGGAACGCGTCGCCGACAACCTGGAGGTGACCGGCGTACGGCCGGTGTGGGGGGTGCTGGACGCCAAGGGTCTGCCCGACACGCGGGCGCTGCTGATGCTCTTCGAGAACCTGCCGCCCGAGGTGGACGTCGTGGTCGGCCACTCGCGGTTCAGCGGCGGCGCGGCCCGGCTGCTGGTGGAGCAGCTCTACCCCGGGGCCCGCTACGTGCACGTGCTGCACACCGCACCGGAGGTGCTGGACGGTCTGCGGGGCAACCCGGGTGAGGGCCTCGGACACGCCGGGACGGAACGCCGCCTGATGGCCGGCGCCGACCTGGTGACCGGGGTGGGTCCGCTGCTCGGTCAGGAGGCGGCCCGGCTGGCCGGCGGGGGGACGGCCGGCGCCCCCCGGACCCACGAGATCATCTCGGACATGCCCCGCCTGCCGGGCGAGCCGGTCGCCCGGCCGGCCGACAAGGTGGGCTTCGACCTGGTCGTCCAGGGCCGCGCGACCGACCCGATCAAGGGCATCGACTTCGCCGCGAAACTGGTACGCCACCTGCGCGCCGAGGGGGTCGACGTTCGGCTCACCGTGCGCGGTGCGCCCCCCGCGGACGTCGCGGCGCAGACCGAACGGCTCGCCCACCTCGCCGGGACCGAGATCCGGGTGCTGCCGTTCGTCAAGCCGGGCAGCCCGGAGCTGATGACCGACCTGTTCACCGCCGACCTGGTGCTGATGCCGTCGATCCACGAGGGCTTCGGCCTGGTGGCCAGCGAGGCCGCCCGGGCGGGGGTGCCCGTGCTGGTCGGCGAGGGCACCGGCGCGGGGCTGTTCTTCGGCGACCCCAGGTACGTGCCGGCCGCCCTGGGCGAGGCGGCGACGGTACGGGACGGGGTCACCGTCGCCGCGTGGCGTCGCGGACTGGCGGAGATCACCCGTCCCGACGGCACGGTGGACCCGGCGGACCAGCGGGCGCTGCTGGACCGGGTCGCCGACGAGCGGGTCCCGGTGTGGGCCGAGCACGTGAAGCGGATCCTGGCCGAGCTGGCGGTGCACCGCGACCGGGCGCTCGACCTGCGCCGCCACCTCGACGCCGGGTACCCGCCGGGCAACGCGGCCCGGGAGTTGCTGGCCGTGCTGGCGCGGCAGCCGGACGACGCCTCCCGCCCCGACGCCACGTCCCGTCCGGAGGCTGGCGGGGGCGGGCGGGAACACGACGACGGCACCGGCACGCCGACACCCGGCCGGCCGTCGCCCGACATCGACCGTCCGGGGCCGGGCGGCTAGCGTGGGGACGGAGCCGACCGTGCGGGCACCGACGAGGAGGGACGCAGCCTGATGACCGATGCTGATCCGGACCGGGACGCCGCCGCGCACCTGCTCTGCCAGTACGACTACGGGCAGGCCGGCGACGGGCGCAGCGTCCGACGGCCCGTCGGGCTGGCCGAGGCGGCCGACCTGTGGCGGCGGACCCTGGAATCCGGCCGGGCGGCCGAGTCGACGGTGGACGGGCCCGGGGCGGGCGACGACGTGATCGCCTTCTCGACCGCGCGGGCGCACGTCGTGGCGGCCCTGCTGGAGGAGTTCGCGGCCCGGGTCGAGCCCGGCCGGTCCACGCCGCCGGTGCGGGCCGACGATTCGCTGGCGGAGCTGGCGACGCAACTCGCCCGGCATCTCGAGTCGGGCACCGGTTACTGAGGGGACGTGGGGATGAGCGACGACGGCCTGAGCGTGCCGGTCCCACCGGCCGACCCCACCCGGGAGCTGCTGATCTGGCCCGACTACCAGCGGGACGGCAGCGGTCGTACGACGGCACGCCGGGTCGGGCTCGACGAGAAGGCCGCCCAGTGGCGGGCGACCGTCGACGCGGGACGCGGGACCGAGGAACGGCTCGGTCGGGCCGCCCCCGGGCTGGTGTCGATGTCGAGCGCCCGTGGCCTGGTCGTCGCGTCGATGCTGCGGGAACTGGCGGCCCGGGTACGGCCCGGATTCAGCTGTGGCCCGGTCCGCTCCGACGGCTCGCTCAGCGCGCTGGCCCGCGAGCTGGCCGATGACCTGCGTCGCCGCACCGACCGATGACCCCGTCCGGTGGAGCACCCGACCGGTAGGTGCGTCGACGGCCGGGAACCCGTACGACGAGGGGCGTGACGCTGCGGGTGGTCGGCGCGAACGGTGCCGTGACCACCACCTCCGGCCTGCTGCTCCCCCGTGCCGGCGCGGGTCCGGTGTTGAACTCGCCGGCCACGACGGCGGCGCTGGGCCGGCGGGTGGGGGTGGACCTCGATCCGGTGGCGTACGCCGAACTGCTCGCCGTCCTCCACTCCGGCGCGACGCCCGGCTCGGGTATTCTCCGCGCCCCCCGCGTTCCCGCCGGGATGATTGGTCCGCGACCCGACGCCGGGCGGGCCGGGTGGCAGAATGACGTGCGCCGACGGCCGGACGGGGAGGTTGCTGGTGGACACGGAGTGGACGACCGGGGCGCTCCAGCGGTGCGTGCTGGCCTCCGACGAAGCCACCGGACAGGTGTGGGTCGGCCCGGAGTCGGTGACCGTCAAGACCGACAGGTTCCGGTACCGGGCCCGGCCGGCGCAGTGGGCCGTGGTCGACGGGGACTGGCTGGTCGAGGCGGTCCGGGTGGTGGCGGCACGGCAACCGATGTTCGTCACCCACGGCCTGCTGCGCACCACGTCCGGCGGGACGTTGCACCTCAACCGGCCCGAGGTGATGGCCGAGTTGGGCCGTCGGGTGGGTGCCGGGCTGGACCCGTCGGCGTACGCGGAACTGCTGGGTGAGCTGTACTCGGCGTGGACGATCGACGGCCCGGTGGTACGCCCCTTCTCGGTGACCGAGGGCACCCGCGCCGGCTGGTTGATCCGTGACCCCGACCATTTCACCCACGTGCTCGCGGTGCCGGACGCGCCTGCGGTGACGCCCCCGACGTTCGTGCCCGACCCGGACGGGGGCTGGACCTTGCGGTTCTTCTCGCACAACTACTACCTGTTGGAGATCCGCTCCGCGGTGGACGTGTACCGGTGGACGGTCACGGGTGGACCGGGCCGGGCGGCGACCTGGGTCCGGGAGACCGTCGCCGAGCGGGTGGAGCGTCCGCTGCCGTGACCGGTCGGACCGCCGGAACCGGCCGGCCAGCAGAGACCAGCCCCGCTCCGTCGGTCCGGGCGGGCAGTCCGCCCGGCGGCGGACGGCATCCGGAGGTGACCCGATGGCGATGACCGACGACCCGGAGCGGCAGCGCCGGCTGCGCGACCTGGCCGACCTGCACGCCCGGTGGCAGGCCACGCACCAGGTGGACGACGCCGACTTCACCCCCGAGGGCGCCGACTCGGCGCAGCGTCGGCCGCCGTCGGCGCAGGCGCAGCGCGAGTACATGCGTCAGGCCCGGGAGATCATGGGCCTCGACCCCGACACCGGCCACTACCGGGACACCGAGTGACCCTGCTGCCCGCCGTCCGGACCCGGGACGAGGTCGACCTCTACCTGGAGTTGCACCCGTGCCCCCGGTGCGGGTCGATGGAGGCCGCCTGGACCGCGACGGCGACGACACAGGAGTCCCGACCGGCGTACCGGTACTCCGGTCGGTGTGCCGAATGCCACGAGCGGCGCGAGTTCCTCTTCGCCCTGCCCGAGGGGCGGACGGCACCCGCCGACGCCGGTCCGCATCCCCGCAGCAGGTTCGGCGGCCCGCAGCCCTCCGCCCTGCTCGACCCCGGTGAGTGGCTGCTCGTCGCCGACTGGTGCGGGGAGGCGGCGGAGGCGGCCGAGCGGCAGGGCGACGACGCCGAGGCGGCGGACCTGCGGTGGACCGCCGTGGCCGCCCTGGAGGAGGTCCGTAAGTTCCTGCCCGAGGCCGGCGACGCGGTGCCGGAGGCGGCGTTCTGGTCGACCCGGGGGCGGACGGTCTACCAGCGGGAACCGGGGCGGTTCCGTCGTCGCCGGATCGAGGTCGTGCGGGACTTCCACCTCGACCACATGCCGTGGAGCCCGGCGTGACGCCGCTGGCCGCGCGGTCCACCCACGAGGCCCACCTCTACATGGACCTGCAACCGTGCGGCTGTGGGCAGGGGCGCTTCCCGCGCGCCTCGACCGTGCTCACCCTCCCCGACGGGGATCTGGCCCGCCGCTACACCGGCGCGTGCCAGGGGTGCGGCACGGCCCGCGAGTTCCTGTTCCGGCTGCCCGCCGCGCCCGTCGGGGTGCAGGAGGGCTTCCGGTACGGCGGCCCGGAGCCGTCCCGGCTGATCGACGCCGGGGAGTGGCTGTGGGTGGCCGGGAACCACGCCCGAGGGGTGCCGGCCGGGGCGCGGACCCTGCCGGAGGCGGACCGCCGGCGGTGCCGGGCCCGGCTGACCGCCGCCGTCGCCGCCCTCGACGAGGTGGTGAAGTTCGTGCCGCCCGGCGGTGCCCGGGTGCCGTTCACGGCGGTCTGGACGGCGCTGGGTCGCACGGTCTACCAGCGGGAGCCGGGCCGGTTCCGGGCCGGCCGGTTGGCCGCGGTGCGGTCCGCGTACGTCGGGGCGCTGCGCCGCCTGGACTGAGCCGTCGGGGGTGGACGGAGATCAGTCGGCGGTGCCGCCCGACCGCTGCGCGGGGGTGGGGGTTCTGCCGGCCGGTGGGCCGGCCGACAGGTTCGCCGCGCACGTCGGGGAGATGCTTGTCCGCTCCTCGACGATCCGGTCGCCGAACAGGATCGTGCAGTGCAACGTCGGGATCCCGCCGGCGTACGCCAACCGCTCGTCGACCCCCGGCCGGGCCTGCGGCGTCGCCGCCACCCACACCCGTTCCACGTCGGGATAGCGCAGGGTCACCGCGTGGGACCAGGCCCAGGTCAGGCTGGTGGCGGACTGTGTCTCCAGCGCGCTGTGCCCCCAGGTGACCGCCATCCCGAACAGCCCACCTCCGCCGCCGACCACCTCGACGGTGAGCGTGACCACGTACTCCACCGGGGCCGGTGCCGGGGCGGGCGACGGGTCGGCGGAACAACCGGCCACAGTGGCGGCCAGGGCGACGACCGCGACGACACGTCGCATGGAACCTCCTGCGGAACGTCGGCGGACGGCGACCGGCCCGTAGCCTAGCGTGCGCCCGCTGCGGGTCCCGCCCGCCGGCGGGACATCGCTAGGCTCAGGTCGGCACCGGGCAGGGAGGGAGACCCGTCGTGGACGAGTCGTGGCAGCCGGCCAACGACACCGAACGGGCGTTGCTGCGCGCGGCGCGCGAAGACGACCGCATCGGGTTCTTCCGCATCCTCACCCGGGCCGAGCTGTTCCTTCCGCAGGTGCGCGACGACGACCCGGCCGACGGCGGGCAGCGGTTCGTCACGATGGACCTCTTCGGAGCGCCGTTCCTGCCCGTCTTCACCTCGCTGGAGGCGATGGCGCCGCAGGTCGCCGGGGTCGCCGACGCGTACACCGTGACCGGGTACGACGAGCTGTGCGAGCGGTGGCCGGTGGCCGGCTGGCGGCTGGCGGTCAACCCGGGCACCCCGCTGGACGCATACCTGCCGGTGGAGGCGGTCCGGGCGGCCGCGGACGGGGAGCTGACCGTGCCCGCCGGGGCGGAGCTGCTCACCGAACTGGCCGAGGCGGCGGCCGACGACGAGATCGTCGCCGCGACGGCCGACGGGCCGGACGACCCGGCCGCCGCGTTCGCCCCACCGGCCCCCGCCCCCGGTCCTTCGGACGAGCCGGACACCGCCGCGCTGTTGCTCGACGCGGCCGGGCGGGGCGACTCCGCCGGCTACCTGGACGCGCTGCTCGACGCGCTGGTGGTGCTGCCCACCGCCGCCCCGGTGTCCGACCCGGCCCGGCTGGTCGACCCGGACTTCCCGTGGCGTGCGGTCGGCGCGGGGGAGACGCCGGTGATCGAGGTGTTCACCGCCCCGGAACGGTTCGCGCGGGCCTACCCGGACGGCACGCCGAGCCTGCGGGCCACGCTGGCCGCCCTGCTCACCGTCTGGCCGCCGGGGCACGCCCTGGCCGTCGACCCGGACTCCCCGGCGGGCGTCACCGTCCCCGCCGACCAGGTCCCGTTCCTCCTGCTCTGGCCCACCCCCGACGGGACGGCCCCCGAAGGGGCCGTCGCCGGGCGGTCGGCCGGTGACGGGTGGGGCCGGTGAGCGGGGCCGGGCCGATCCCCGCAGCCCGGTACGCCTTCGGGGTGGCCCACCCGGTCGCGCCGATGCTGCGGGTCCGCTACCGGCAGGGTGTGCCGGTCGACCCGTACGGCTTTCCCGACTGGACGCCGTACGCGCGGGCGGTGGTCGAGCTGCCGCCGCTGCCACCGGGCATCGGGCTGGACGAGGCCCGGGTGCTGGACGTGCTCACCGCCAACCTGGCGGTGCCGGACCCGGCCGATCCGCAGGCGTCGGGACGTACCCCGGCGGGGTGGGTCTGGGCGCACCTGGCGCGCAGCCGGCGGGTCGCGCTGGTGCCGGCGGAACTGCACGCGGCGCTGCGGCACCTGGGCGGGGTGAGTACCGGCGACGCCGACCCCCGCCGCCGCGGCCTGCCGGTGGACACGGCCACCCCGCCGCCGCTGCGGTTCGCCGAACGGCTCACCCCGCAGGCGGTGACCCGGATCGAGCAGCGGCTCGGCTTCGCCCTGCCGGCCGGCTACCGGGACTTCCTGGCCCGCACCAACGGCGGCTGGCCGGACTGGCCGGCCGTGCACCCCCGGTTCGGGTTCGTCGTCGACCAGCCGCTGTTCGGCGTGGTCCGGGCCGACTGGATGCAGGACCTCTGCCACGCCAACGCCTGGTTCACCGACCGGTTCACCGCCGACTTCCTGGCCGTCGGGCACGTGCAGGGCGGCCTGCTCGCCGTCCGGGTGGCGGGCGGCGACGAGGGGTCGGTCTGGTACTGGGACGACGACGATCCCCGGGCCCGCGACGACGACACCGCCGCCGACGTGACCGCCCGGCTGCTGCACCGCTGCGCCGACAGCTTCGGCGTCTTCTGGCATGCCCTGCGGGCGGTGCCCGGGTCGCTGCGTGACCTGGCCGTCGGCGCGGTGGCCGACAGCCGGGTCGGTCGGGTCGACGACGGGCGGACCGGGTCGGCGCTGCCGCCCGCCCGCCGACGGCCGGCGGCGTGAGACCGGGACGGAGGAACACATGACGGGGTACGCGCCGGTCCGCCGGCAACCGGACGACCGGACGGGTACGGGCGGTCGCCGTCCTGCCGCCGGATCGCCGCCGACCGGCGACGCGACCCGGCGGGGGCGACGTCGGGTGACGGCGGCCGGCCGGGCGCGTCCGGTGGTGGGCGGGCTCGTCGTCGGGCTCGTCGCCGCGACCCTGGCCTGCCCGGTGCGGCCCGCCCCGGCGGCACCCGGGTGCGCGCCGGCCGGCGGGCAGGTCGGCACGCCGTCCTGGGCGCAGCAGGTGCTCGCCCCGGAGCAGGTGTGGCCGTTCAGCCAGGGGGCCGGGGTGACCGTCGCGGTGCTCGGCTCCGGGGTGGACGCCGACCATCCGCAGTTGCGGGGGCGGGTCGGCAGCGGCTTCGACGCGGTCCGGGGCAGCGGCCCGGCCGACACCGACTGCACCGGGCAGGGCACCCGGGTGGCCGGGCTGATCGTCGCCCGGCAGGCCGACGGGTCGCCGTTCGCGGGCCTCGCGCCGAGCGCCCGGGTGCTGCCGGTACGGGTGGTCGACGACCGGGCGTTCGGGGCCACCCCGGTCGACCCGGCGGTGCTCGCCCGGGGCATCGACTGGGCGGTCGACCGGGACGCCCGGGTGGTCGCGGTGACCGTGGCCGCCGACCGGGACAGCGCAACCCTGCGGACCTCGGTGCGGCGGGCCGTCGAGCGGGGTGTCCTGCTGGTGGCCGCCAGCGGTGACCGGGGCGGGGACGGCAACCCGGTGCCCTACCCGGCCGGCTACCCGGAGGTGCTCGCCGTCGGGGCGATCGGCCCGGACGGGCGGCGCTGGCCGAAGTCGCAGTACGGACCGTACCTGGACCTGGTCGCGCCGGGCGCGGCGGTGACCACCACCCAGCGCGGTGCCGGACTGGTCGAGGCCGCCGACGGCACCGCACTGGCCTGTGGTTTCGTGGCCGGCGCGGGGGCGCTCACCCTCGCCAAGCGGTCCGGTACGCCGCGCGGCGAACTGGTCCGGCTGTTGACCGTGACGGCGGTCCCCGGTGCCGACCGCACCGAGTACGGCCACGGCACGGTCAACCCGTACGGGGCGGTCAACGACCAGTTGCTGCCACAGGCCCGGCCGGCCCCGCTGCCCCGGTTCCGGCCCGCCGACGACCGCCCCGACCCGGCGGTACGGGAGAGCCGGCGGATCGCCCTGGCCGGCACCGCGCTCGCCCTCGTCACCGTCCTGGTGGTGTGCGCCGTGGCGCTGACCCTGCCCCGGGTACGGCGTCGCCGCTGGCGGCCGGCCGTCGCGCCGGCACCCGCCCGGTCGACGCCGCCGACCGAACCGGGTCCGCCGGTGCAGCTCTTCGACGATCCGCCGCCCGGCCGCTGACCTTCCACGGCAGGCGGTCCGGTGCGGCGGGGCCGGTCAGCCGCCGGTGGTGATCGGCGCGGGCCGGACCGCGGCCAGCGGGTCCAGGGTGGGGCCGGTCGGCACCAGCATGGTCAGGCCCGGCGGCACCGTCAGCGCCCCCTCCGCCGGGTAGCCGAGCAGGCGCAACGCCTCGGCGGACGGCACCGGGTACCGGATGCCCAGGTCGGTGACGATGCTGTACGCGCCGGGGCTGCCGAGCAGTTGCAGCACGGTGACCCGGCCGGCGGGGGCGGCGATCCGGTCGGCCAGCGGGATGCCGTCGGGGGAGACGGAACCGGTAGGCGTGGCCCGGTCCGCGTCGGGCACGGTGCCGCCCACGGTCAACTCCGGCGGGGTGCCGGCGTCGGAGGTGGCGGCGCAGATCTGCTGCCCCGGCTCCGGACCGAGCAGCTTCGGCGGGGTGGCGGGGGGCTGGCCCCGGTCCGGCGGGCGGGGTACCCGCTGGCTCTTCGGCAGCGACGTGACGTCGGAGACGGCGACCGGGACGGGTTGCCGCCCCGACTGGCCGGCCTGGATGGCCTGCTGCACCGGGGTGATCGGGGCGACCCCGTCGGCGAGCACCAGGTAGTGCTGCGGGCCGGAGGCGGTCTGGGCGACCAGCACGTCGCCGTTGCGTCGCCCGGACACCTCCCGGGAGGGGTCCCCCCGGTCGGCGACCGGCAGCGCGGCGAGGTCCACCCCGGCGGGCAGCGCGTTCAACCAGGCGGTGCCGACGGGGGTCGGGGTGACCGCCCCGAACAGGGCGGGCACGACCACCCGGGAGCCCTGCACCAGGTGCCGGCGGCCGTGCCAGACCAGGTAGTTCATGCCCAGCGTGGCGTCCTTGACGAGCAGCCCGTCGTCGCCGACGCCCCGCCCACCGGCCGGGCGGGCGGCCAACGCCAGGGTCACCGTGTCGGTGGTGCGGCCGGTGTCGTCGGTCGTCGGGGTGGAGCAGACCGTCCACGGCAGACCGGCCCGCCGGTTCGCGGCCGGCAGCGAGGCGGGGGCGTTCGGGATGCCCATCGTCACCCCGCGCGGCACCGTGCCGAGGGTGCTGGCGGAGACGCGGACCACCGGGGTGCCGGGGCGGCCGGCGGCCAGCAGCGCGGAGGCGTAGTTGAGCGTCGGGTGCAGCCGACCGTCCAGGTAGATGTAGGTCGCGCCGCTCTCCTTCTCGACCACCACCGCGCCGGGCTGCCGCCAACTGTTCCCGCCGACCTTGGTGAGCAGCCCGTAGATGCCCACCCCGGCGGCGACCAGGACGGCGACCATCAACCCGCCGAAGAGCGCGCCGATGCCCCGGCGCAGCGGCGACTGCTGCGGGTCGGTCTCGCGCATCACGAACGCGGACATCACCCGCTGGGTCATGAACTGGTACGACTGGAGCTGGTCCCGCCGCGTCGTCATCGTCGTCTCACCCGCCGATCGAGGCGAACATCCCCCGGATCGCCCCGAACAGGCCGATGACCGCGCAGGCCAGCGGGATCAACGCCATGATGGCGATCACGTCGGCGATGTCGGCGGCCCGGCCCAGGTAGGGCGACGGCCGGCGTCGACTGTAGACCAGCCCGGCGACCAGCGTCAGCGCCGCCGCGGCGACCACACCGAGCCAGACGAGCACCCGGCCACCGCCCGGCGCGGTGCCCAGCAGCGCGGCGACGGCCAGCGACGACAGCCCCGTCAGGCCGCTGACCAGTAGCGGCACCCGCTGCGCGGCGGTGGGGAAGAGCCGCCCACGCAGCAGCAGCGCGCCGGCCCCGCAGAGCGCCAGCAGCGCGCCGGCCGGGGTGCGGTCCCCGGTCAGCAGGAACGCGATGGCCAGCGCACCGCAGACCGAGGCGGACAGCAGCATCCCGGTGAGCAGTTCGGTGGCCCGCGCCACGGTCACGAAGACCCTCGCCCGCTCCGGCACCGGCCGGTCCTTCAGGATCTCCTCCGGCCGGTCGGGCAGCTCCGGCACCGGCAGCTTGCCCAACCAGCCGGCGATCAGCGGGTAGCCGGGCAGCAGCCCGATCACCGTGGTCAGCGTCGCCGCCGCCGCACCGGCGGGGGAGACTCCGGCGTAGCAGAGCGACGCGGCCAGCACGCCGGTGAGCCCGGCCGCCGCCCCCGCCATGAACAGCCGCTGCACCCCGCCCACCGCCGCGTAGCCGACGATGCCGAAGACCAGCAGCGCGGCGGAGCCGAGCAGCAGGCTCGGCGCCCCCAGGTCGACCAGCCGTGCGCCGTCCGGCGCGACGAGCAGCGCCCCACCGAGCAGCGCGTAGGGCAGGCCGGCGGCGGCCACCACGGCACCGGCGGTGGCGTCGGGCACGGCCCGCGACAGCACCGGCCCGACGACCGCCAGCAGCGCCGCGACCCCCAACGCCAGCAACCCCGGGGTACGCCACGGCGCGCCGACCGTCGTCAACGCGACCAGCCCGATCCCGAGCAGGGCGGCGGTGACCGCCAGCCCGGCCCGCCGGGTGGCGTCGTCGCTCCACGATCGACCGGTACGCCGCGCGCCGCTGGCGATCACCTCGACCACGTCGTCGTACGCCAGCTCGGGCCACTCGTCGCGGCCGGGCGTGAGATGCAGCAGCTCGCCGTCGCGGACGCCCTGCACGGCGAGGTTGCGGGTGGCCTCCAGCAGGGTGCCGGTGGCCCGTCGCAGCACCCACCCGCCCTGCTGTTCGCCGACGTCGCCGAGGCCCTCCCCGGCGTGCCGGAGCAGGTGCGGCAGGAGTTCCCCGACGAGCATGCCGTTGGGCAACGCCACGTCCATCCGCCGCTGGGGAGCGGCGATGGTCACCCTGGCCAGACTGAGACCGCCCGGGGCCGTCACGCTGGTCACCTCCCCGTGTGCCACGCGTCCGCGCGGTTGCCTCCTGGGCCTTCCGCGGCGGTCAACGTAGCACGGTCGCGCCGCCTTGTCGGGTGGCCGTCCGACGACGGGCGGCGGTCCCTGCCAGGGGCGACCGGTCGATAGAGTGGGCCGCCGGAGACCTACGTGGTGGGAGGTACGGGGGAGATGTCGTCGTTGGTGGTCGTCAAGCGTCCACCCCGCCGGCCGGCGCCCCCGCTGCCGACCGGGGAGGTGCTCCTCGACCCGCCGCCGGAGGTGCCGGCGGCCGGTGGCCGGGGCTGGACCCGGATGCTGATGATCCTGCCGATGGCGGCGGGTGCCGCGGCGATGGGCCTGATGATGGGCATGCAGCGCGGCGGGGTGATGACCTATGTGGTCGGTGGCATGTACGGGATCTCCATCCTCGGCATGATCGCCGTGATGGCGGTCAACCAGTCGGGGCCGGGCAAACGCGAGATGATCGAGGCCCGCCGCCAGTACATGCGCCGCCTCGCCCAGTTGCGGGCCCAGGTCCGCGCGACGGTACGCCAGCAGCGGGAGGCCATCCACTACCGGCACCCCGACCCGGACTCGCTCTGGTCCACCGTGACCAGTGGCCGGTTGTGGGAACGTCGGCGGGGTGACGCCGACTTCAGCGTGGTCCGCATCGGGCTCGGCCCGCAGGAGGTCGCCACCCCGCTGATCCCGCCGCAGACCCGCCCGGTGGACGAGTTGGAGCCGCTGTGCGCGGTGGCGCTGCGCCGGTTCGTCGCCACCTACTCGGTGGTGCCCGACCTGCCGGTGGCGATCGCCCTGCGCGACTTCTCCCACGTGTACCTGCGCGGGGCCGACGACGCCGTACGGGGGCTGGTCCGCGCGGTGGTGGCCCAGCTGACCACCTTCCACGCCCCCGACGACCTGCTGGTCGCGCTCTGCGTCGGCGCGGACCGGCGGGACGGGTGGGAGTGGGCGAAGTGGCTGCCGCACGCCCAGCACCCGACGAAGCTGGACGCGGTGGGCCCGATCCGGCTGTTCGCCCCGACCGTGGTGGCGCTGGAGGCGATGCTCGTCGACGTGCTGGCCAACCGGCCCCGCTTCGACCCGACGGCGACGGCGGCGGTCACGCCGTACGTGCTGGTGGTGGTCGACGGCGGGCAGGTCGCCGGCTCCGACCACCTGATGACCGAGGGCGGCGTCGCCGGGGTGACCCTGCTGGACCTCACCGGCCGGCCGCCGCGCCTGCTCGACGAGACCTCCGTGGTGCTCGACGTCGCCGACGACGGCACCATCTCGGGCACCACGATGGACGGTGCCACCCGGGTGGGCCGGGCCGACACGCTCGATCCGGCGCGGGCCGAGGTGCTGGCCCGGGAACTGTCGCCGCTGCGGCTCTCCGCCGCCTCGTACGCCGACCAGCCGGCCGTCGCCACCGACCTGGGGCTGGCCGACCTGCTCGGCCTCGGCGACCCCTACGAGCTGGACCTGGCCGACGCCTGGGGCAGCCGCCCCAACCGCAGCCGGCTGCGGGTGCCGATCGGGGTCAACGAGAACGGCCGGCCGATCGAGCTGGATCTCAAGGAGTCCGCCCAGGAGGGGATGGGCCCGCACGGGCTGCTGGTCGGCGCGACCGGCTCCGGCAAGAGCGAGCTGCTGCGGACGCTGGTGCTGGCGCTGACCGTGACGCACAGCCCGGAAATCCTCAACCTGGTGCTGGTCGACTTCAAGGGCGGCGCGACGTTCGCCGCGCTGGACCGGCTGCCGCACACCAGCGCCGTGATCACCAACCTGGCCGACGAGCTGTTCCTGGTCGACCGGATGCTCGGCGCGATCCAGGGCGAGATCACCCGCCGGCAGGAGCTGCTGCGTCGGGCCGGTAACTACGCCTCGCAGCGCGACTACGAGCGGGCCCGCGCGGCCGGGGTGCCGCTCGCCCCGCTGCCCAGCCTGCTGATCGTGGTGGACGAGTTCAGCGAGCTGCTCAGCGCCCGACCGGATTTCATCGACATGTTCGTGCAGATCGGCCGGGTGGGCCGGTCGCTGGGCATGCACCTGCTGCTGGCCTCGCAGCGGCTGGAGGAGGGGCGGCTGCGCGGCCTGGAGACGCACCTGTCGTACCGGCTGGGCCTGCGGACGTTCTCCTCGATGGAGTCCCGGGCGGTGCTCGGCGTGGCGGACGCCTACGAGCTGCCCCGCTCGCCGGGGCACGGCTACCTCAAGGCCGGCACCGAGGGGCTGATCCGGTTCAAGGCCGCGTACGTCTCGGGGGCGGTCCGGCAGCACGGCGGGGTGCCCACCGTCGGCGGCCGGCTGATCGACCCGGTCCGCGACTACACCACCGACTACGCCCCGCTCGCCACCGACGACGTCCCGGACGAGCCGACGGAGGCCCCGGTCGACGAGCACGTCGGGGAGAGCCTGCTCGACGTGCTGGTGGCCCGGATGGAGGGGCGCGGGCCGGCCGCCCACCAGGTCTGGTTGCCGCCGCTGGAGGAACCGCCCACCCTCGACGCGCTGCTGCCACCGGTGCAGGTGTCCCCGGTGCGGGGCCTGACCATCGTCGCCGAGGACCGGCACGGTGCGCTGCACGGCGTGGCCGGCATCGTCGACAAGCCGCTGGAGCAGCGCCGCGACCCGCTCTGGCTGGATCTGGCCGGGGCGGCCGGCAACGTGATGGTGGTGGGCGCACCGCAGACCGGCAAGAGCAACCTGCTGCGTACCCTGGTCACCAGCCTGGCGTTGGGCAACACCCCGCGCGAGGCGCAGTTCTACTGCCTGGACTTCGGCGGCGGCACCCTGGCCGCGCTGGCCGGCCTGCCGCACGTCGGCGGGGTGGCCAGCCGGCGCGAGGTGGACAAGGTCCGCCGGACCATCGCCGAGTTGCACGGGCTGATGCAGGCCCGGGACGCGTTGTTCACCACACATGCGGTGGAGGGCGCGGCGGCCTACCGGCGGGCCCGCCGCGAGGGTCGGTTCTCCGAGGACCCGTTCGGTGACGTGTTCCTGGTGGTGGACGGCTGGGCGGCGCTGCGGGGCGAGTTCGAGGACCTTGAACCCCTGGTCACCGAGCTGGCGAACCGGGGTCTCGGCTACGGCATCCACATCCTGGCCGCCACCAACCGGTGGATGGACGTCCGGCCGGCGGTGCGGGACATGTTCGGCGCGAAGGTGGAGTTGCGCCTCGGCGAGCCGGCCGACTCGGTGATCAACCGGCGGGCCGCGGTGAACGTGCCGGAACAGCACGGCCACGGGTTGACCCCCGACGGCCTGCACTTCCTCGCCGGCCTGCCCCGCCTCGACGGCCGGCCGGTGGTCGACGACCTGCCGGACGCGCTGGCCGACCTGGTCAAGCGGGTGCAGCAGCACTGGACGTCGGCGGGTGCCCCGGCCGTCCGGCTGCTCCCCGCCGAGTTGCCCTACGAGGCGCTGCCCGCCGTGCAGGGCGGCGTGATCCCGATCGGCATCGCCGAGACCGACCTCCAGCCGGTACGCCTCGACTTCACCGCCGAACCGCACCTGCTGCTCTTCGGGGACGTCGAGTGCGGCAAGAGCACCTTCCTGCGCGGGCTGGCCCGCAGCATCGTCGAGGGCAACGACCCGGCGGCGGCCCGGATCATCCTGGTCGACTTCCGGCGCAGCCTGCTCGGCGCGGTCGAATCCGAGCACCTGATCGGCTACGGCACCTCCCCGCAGGTCACCGCCGACCTGGTCAAGCAGGTGGCCACGGTGATGGGGGAGCGGCTGCCGGGGCGGGACGTCACCGCCGAGCAGCTGCGCGACCGCAGCTGGTGGAAGGGCCCGGAACTCTACCTGCTGGTCGACGACTACGACCTGGTGGCCGGGGCGGCGCTCAACCCGCTCGCGCCGCTGCTGGAGTACCTGCCGCAGGCCCGCGACATCGGCCTGCACCTGGTGCTGACCCGGCGGATCGGCGGTGCCGGGCGGGCCATGTTCGACCCGGTGATCGGGCGGATCAGGGAACTCGCCTCCCCGGGCATCATGATGTCCGGGCCGCGCGAGGAGGGCGCGCTGTTCGGCACCGTCAAGCCGCAGCGGCTGCCCGCCGGCCGGGGCTGGCTGTTCACCCGCCGGCACGGTGCCCGACTGGTCCAGCTCCCCCTGGTGCCGCCCCCGGTCGGCTGACGTGACCCTGCCGGGGCGCGTCATGATCGACTCAACGGGGCCGGGACAGCTCAACGGGGCCGGGACAGAGCGGTGTCGGCTGCTCCGATACCGCTGTCCCGCGCGACGGCGACCGGCTCACCGGAGCGGGCGGCCCGCCCCGGTCGGGCGGGTTACGCTGCGCTGGTGAGCCGCCGTGACCAGTACCGGGTCGAGTTGCGGGCGGCCGGCCCCCGGCGGTGGCCGGCGTACCTGCGGGAGCGTTCGGGGTTGCCGGGGCCGCGCGCCAACCTCGAACTCGCCCAGGCCGTCGCCGACGAGGGCGGGCCCGACACGTTCGACAGTCTGCTCGCCACCGACGACGAGTACCTGGTCTTCTGCGGTGTGCTGGGCCTCGGCCGGTTGCTGGCCGACGGCCCGCCGGCCCGGGCCCGGATGCGCATCGAGGCGCGCCTGCACGAGCACGCGACCGACCCCCGCTGGCGGGTACGCGAGGCGGTGGCCCTGGCGTTGCAGCGGCTCGGCGACGCCGACCTGCCGCGCCTGCTCGACCTCGGCACGGCCTGGGTCGGGGACCCGCACCCGCTGGTCCGGCGGGCGGCCGTCGCGGCCGTGTGCGAACCGCGCCTGCTGACCGCTCCGGAGGCTGCCGCCCGCGCCGTCGCCCTGTGCGGACAGGCGACGGCGGGCCTGGCCGCCCTCCCGGCCGACCAGCGCCGCGACGAGGGTGTCCGGGCGCTGCGCCAGGCGTTGGGCTACTGCTGGAGTGTCGCGGTGGCCGCCGATCCGGCCGGTGGCCTGCCGTCGTTCCGGGCGTTGGCCACCGTCGACGACGGCGACGTGGCCTGGATCGTCCGCGAGAACGGCCGGAAGAAGCGCCTCGCGCGGCTGCTGGTCAGCGACGCGGCGCGCCCAGCAGGTGCTGCTCGACCGGGGTCTGACTGATCCACAGGTGCCGGTCCGTGCCGCCGCCGACCAGGCTGAGCATGTCGTCGGCCATCACCTGGAGGAACCGGCCGCTGTCCGGGGGCAGCCGCAGCGCCTGCCGCGCGGTCGCCGACTCGTCGGCGGAGAGCCGTTGCAGCACGCAGAGGTCGCTGTCGCGCAGGGCGGACGCGGTGCCCGGATCGAGCCGCCGCAGCACGGTCAGCTCGGCCTGCCACGAACCCGGCGTCGCCGCCCCGAACCCGGCCGGGCGGGTCGCGCCGGGCGGCAGGTCACGCACGATCAGGGTGGGCTGCTGGGCGGTGCCGGCGGCGGGTGCCGGCCGGTCGTCGACGCGTACCTCGACCCGGTCGGCGGCCCGGCCGAGCGCCGCCGGGCCGAACCCGGCCCAGGTGGTCGGGTCGGCGGTGACCACGATGACCCGGGCGCCGAGGGCCAGCGCCCGGAAGGCGACGAGCTGACCCGCCCACACCCCGCCGACCAGGGCGACCCGGGTCGGTTCCGGGCGGAACAGCCGGATCGTGACCGCCGCCCGGCGGCGGTCCGCACCGAGCACCAGACCGGCCGGGAGCGGGCTCGGGCTGAGCCGGGCGAGAGCCGCCGGGGAAACCGCGTGGGTGCCGATCCGCAGCCGGGGCAGCCGACCGGACGGCCCGCCCCGACCGGGGGCGTCCCCGACCCCGGGGAGGTGGGTCGGGGGTGGGCCGGGGGGAGCGGACGGATGGCTCTGCGGGGCGGCCAGCGGACTGGCCAGGGCCCGGGTCAGCGGGTCGGCGGTGGCCAGCGCGGTCGCGGCGGCGGTGCCG